>PWSL01000081.1 GCA_003563255.1 Desulfonatronospira sp.
CGGTGGCGGCCACTACTCCCGCTCCCTGGCCGTAGGCCACCATGGTTCCGGAAAAGGCCATGCAGGAGCGATCCCCCAGACCTGCTTCCGGGTCTGCCTCGTAAATATCCTTGCCCACTGGTACCGATTCCCCGGTGAGGGCGGCCTCCTCGATCTGCAGGTCCCTGGCCTGGAAAAGGCGCAGGTCAGCCGGGACCTTGTCCCCGCTTGAAAGGACTACCACGTCTCCCGGGACCAGTTCTTCCGCGGGCACGGTCTTTTTCTGACCGTCTCGCAGGACTGTGGCCACGGGGGCCAGCATGCCCTGCAGGCTTTCCATGGACTTTTCCGCCTTGCCTTCCTGGATGAATCCGATGAGGGCGTTGACCAGGCAAACAGCGAAAATCACAGCCGAATCCACCCACTGCTGCAACAGAGCGGTGACAATGGTGGCTGCCAGCAGGACGTATATAAGTACGTTGTGAAACTGCAGCAGAAAACGCTTGAAAGGCCCCTGTTTTCTGGCCCGGGGCAGCTTGTTGGGGCCAAAGCTGTCCAGCCTTTGGCGGGCCTGGCTGGAATCCAGGCCGTTTTCAGAGGTCTGCAGGTGCTGGAGGACTTCCTGCACCGGCATGGAGTGCCAGGAGGTTTCCTGCTTCGTATTGGAATCGGTGCTCACTAGGTATCTCCTCAGGTTAATATGTCAGTATATCTTCATTATAGTGACAGACAGCCGGCAGGTATCTGTCAGTGATTTGAGCCTGGCATGGGGACCTGGCCTCACCGCAATTATTATAACGACAGACATGTTGGTCGAAATATGTACTGTGGCACGGGTAACGGCTCTTCCGGGACCAACTTGTCCCCAAAAGACAGTCCTTTTAAGCACAAAATGATGCTCAGGCGGGTCCCGGAGTGCCTGTGCCCTGCTTTGCTTAAGCGCTGAACAGATACATATTTTGTAACTGTTTCAGTTATTGTCAAGACCAGTTCATAACGATCAGGAATACCGGTCTTTTGTAGTTGGTTTTCATACCACTAGAGCGAAACTTAATTTAAGCTGGAAGGGGACTGGCTCACCGCACTTGTTTTGCTTACAGAAGACTGACGGATTTTAAAAATAAGTGCGGGGTGCCTGTCCCCGGTGGTCGAGGCGATAATTTACACAAAGTTTCGCCATAGTAATACTGAAAAGGGTTCTTTTTCAATCGGCTGAGCCGGAGGGGAGAGCATACAGCTCGGAGAGAGGGCTGAGAGAGCCGGTCCCCTTGCCACATGCAGATGGCTGAACTGTTACGGTTGCGGGCACAGTTTACGTTGGATGTTTTGAACAATACCTCCTTATCAGATTTTAATATTTAGAAAATAAAAGAAATTGTTATAAAAACGTAGTTGTAGTAACAGACAAAAAAAGTCTGTCTGCTGGTACAGGTCCAATTACGCTCTAAAGATCAACCGGTTGCGGCATGTCTATGAACCCCATAGTTAATGACCTGATAAGCCTGGATAATCTAATTAAATTCATATATTTCAAGTAGTTAAATGTAAAAGTGACATTTACTCAGAACCGGTGGAAAACACTGATTTTAGAGCTTGTATCAATGACCCGGGGTGAGATAGATGATTAACCCATGACGAACGTATGGGAAAGAATCCAAACAATCCTCGAAAAATCCATTAAATCCGGTGTTTTTCAGCTTTGGATCCAGCCTTTGCAGGGTGGTTTCAATCCGGAGAACCAGGTTTTGACGCTACAGGCACCCAACGAGTTTGTGGCCTCCTGGGTCCGGGAGCGGCTGCAGGGGATGATCATAGAAGCCGGACAGGATGTACTGGGGATTACTCCCAGGCTTGAAATTACCACGGCCCGGGAAGATGATGTCTGTACTCCACTGGGGGCATCAGGGCAGACCCGTTCCAGGGAAAGCAGAAAGCATCTGCCGGTCCAGAGCAACATTCAGGTGATTTCAAGGTTTCGTCACAGCTTTCAGGATTTTGTGGTGGGCCCCTGCAACGAACTGGCTTTCGTGGCCTCCAGGAGCTTTTGCCGGGAGCAGGTATCGTCGGACCAGCTTTTTCTATGTTCTTCCACCGGGCTGGGCAAGACCCATCTGGTTCAGTCCATGGGCAGTAACCTGGCCAATGAAAGCAACAGAGATACACTCAGGATTGCTTATCTAACGGCTGAGGAATTCGCCTGCCAGCTTATCCAGGCTATTAAGTCCAAGCAGGTGGAGCAGTTCAAAGCCAGGTACCGGAACCAGATAGATATCCTCATGCTGGAAGACATTCATTTTTTCCAGGGTAAGGAAAAGATACAGGGTGAATTTCTGTCCACAATAAATTCCCTGCAGAGTCAGGGGAAAAAAGTTGTTCTCAGCAGTTCTTTTCTGCCCAAAGAATTAAACGACCTGGATTCCAACCTGGTTTCCAGGCTGTGCCGGGGGTTCATGGCGGTCATTGACAAGCCCGACCTGCAAACCAGACAGGAGATTCTGCTTCAGAAGGCCACCCGCATGCAGGTCAGCCTGCCCCAGGAGGTGTCCCGGGTGCTGGCGGAGCGCATCCAGACGGATATCCGCCAGCTGGAAAGCTGCCTGAGCAACCTGGTGTTCAAGGCCAGGATGCTCAAGGAACGTATTACCCTGGAGATGGCCCTGGAAGTACTCAAGAACTATGATCTAAAGGAGCAGAACCTGGACCTGGAAGAGATCATCCAGTCCGTCTGCCGGGTATTTGACCTGCCCCGGGAGAAGATCTGCTCCAAGAGCCGCAGGAAGCAGCATGTCCTGGCCAGGAACCTGGCCTTTTATCTGGCCAGGAAATATACCGGGCATTCCCTCAAAGAAATCGGGTACCGTTTCAATCGCAGACACTCCACTGTACTCAAAGGAGTGGCCAACGTTGAAAAGGAGGTCAACACCGACACCCCCCTGGGTCGCCAGCTCAAGGACGCCGTCAGCAGGGTCATGCCCACCTGAATTAAAGAGCGACAAGCTCAATATCGCCCATCACCGCCATATCTTCCCCTTTCTGGGCCAGGACTCCGCTGATGTGCAGGCACAGGTGCTTATTAACCGTTTTGTGCAGAGACTGAAGACTTTTTTTATCCTTTATCAGGTTGCAAAAGGCCGTGGCAGCAGCATCAGCCACGGCTCCGCTACCGGCTTTGACTGCGACCAGATCTCCATGGCCAAGGCTGAGGGAATGCCCGGTGGTCGCCGAAGAAGAGCATACTGCGCAGGGAAAGCCGGTTTCAGGAATGACAATACCCAGGGACATGTCCTGGTCCGGGTGAGGCAAAAGGCCGATGGTCCGGCTGCGCCGGGAATAAAGATAAATGTCCCCGCCGTTTTCCACAATAATTTCTGGAGACCGGTCATTAAGTGATGCAGCAACGTCCTGGGCGATGGCTCCGGCCACAGCAGCCATGGGACCCACCCCGAAGATCTCCCCGGCCAGGGCCATTTCGCGGACTATGGCCGGGGCTATGCTGGACGCCGGCACAGGGGTGAGAGAGGTGAGAAACTCCGGGTACAGCTGGGCATAACCCAGGATCTGTCCCCTTACCAGGCCCAGACGTTCCAGGGCGATTTGGCTGAGGTCCGTGGCACTGGTTATATAAAGATCGCTTTGCTCCAGGACCACCTGGTAGGATATTTCTCCGGGTCCTGGCGCACAAAAGCTGCGGTAAGCGCGGTGAGTACTGAAACGGTTCATGGGAATCCGCCGGGATGGTTTAATTGCCTTGCTTCTGAACTGACATGCTTGTATCCGTAATCATTCCAACATACAACCGGGCCGGCTTCATCAAAGATGCGGTGCTTTCGGTCCTGGCACAGAGCCTGGACAGTCTGGAACTGATCGTGGTTGACGACGGTTCCACCGACTCCACCAGGGATGTGCTTCTGGGGTTGAACGATAAGAGATTAAGGCAGGTTTATCAAGAAAATAAAGGGGTGGCGTCTGCTCGCAATCTGGGCCTGAGTCTTTGTCGGGGCCGGTATGTGGCTCTTTTGGATTCGGATGATTACTGGCTGGAAAAAAAGCTTGAACTGCAGCTTGGATTTATGCAGAAAGGAGGGTATGCTGTCGCCCAGACAATGGAAGCCTGGGTTCGCAGAGGCCGAAAGGTCAATCCGGGCAAAAGGCACCAACAGTATGCCGGCTGGATTTTCGACAAAAGCCTGGAACTCTGCCTGGTCAGCCCATCCTGCGCCATGATGCATGCAAGCCTTATTCAAAAAGGATATATTTTCAATGAATCTCTTCCGGCCTGCGAAGATTATGAGCTGTGGCTGAGGGTCAGCCAGGATTACCCGGTGGGGCTTTTGCCCAGAGTGCTTACAGTAAAACGGGGGGGGCGCAGTGATCAGCTTTCCAGAAACATAATCGGTCTGGACCTGTGGCGAATCAGGGCCTTGCTGGGAATCCTGGAAAAACGAGGCCTTGGCAGGGAAAAAAGTAACCTTGTCAGGCAGACCCTTGAAAAAAAGGCCCGGGTTTATATAGCAGGCTGTCAAAAAAGAGGCCGGCTGGAAGAGGCAGAAAGGGTCAAAAGACTGGTGGAGCCATACCTGTATCCACCGGTCGTGAAAATTTAAAACATGACTACCACTATAACGAAACTTATGATTGACCTCCGGGGACTGGCTCTCCCCGCACTTATTTTTTATAATAATACCAAGATCATTTACAATTAAAATAAGTGCGGGGGTGCCTGTCCCCAATTGAGGTGCAATATTATATTTTATAAGTTTCGCTGCAGTGCTCCTTCAACGCTTTGAAAGTGAAAAGATAGGCATGTGGCACAGGGACTGGCTCTTAAAGTGTCGCTGTAGTGCTAAACAGATACCAAAACAATTAAAATTCAAGCAAAGGCCTGAGGTCGGCGCTTGGCCATGGGACCGTCCCGCACTTATTTTTCCAGAGCGGGCCGGTCCTTTTTTGGAATTATGTACAGTCTATCTCTGCTGACAGAAAAGCTTTCCCCCCCGGATCATATTCAGATGGTCGCCCAGGGGTATGCGGTCTGGCTGACCTGGTCCAAAGACTTGCCGGGCTCAGTCCCTGAAACTCTGCAGAGTTTTGGCGGTTTTGATGTGGCCGTTTCAGGGCAGCAAAGCCTCTGGCTGTTTGTTTCCCAGGATTTCATGGGTGCCTGCGCCCAGTTGTACAAGTGGTATGCCAGTTCAGAACTCATGGCTCATGTCAGGGTCTTTCCGGTAAAACTCAATTTCGGCCCTGATATGAGATTCAACCTGAGTGTTGAAGAGCGCATTCAGAATCTTGCGGTGGAATACCCCCGGGATTTTGAAATCTGGGTTCATGCCAGGGTCAAGGACGGCATATCACCCATTCCGGGTATAAAGCTGGAGCAGCCGGCTGCTACCTTTCTGCCCGAAGAGATGTACTGGTGCTACTTCAGGGCCACGCAACAGGTCCGTTTTACACCGAAGCTGTCCTGGATTTTTATAATACGTCCGGAATTTTCAGGGGACCCGCTGCAGGGCGCCCGGGACTGGGAAAAACAGCAGGAGGTTTTACAGGAACTCGGCTCCAGGATGGGTTTTAAGACCCACCGCGGTGGAAAAGATCTTTTGCTGGTAGAGGTTGAAGGTATCCGGCAGCTCAAGAACTGGTGTCTGGAACTGCTGGTTGTTTTTTCAGGCATGAAGGCCGGCAGGCATCTTTCATGTTATCTTATTGGTGTGGAGAATCCCGGCATAAATCCTGCTGATGGCATCCCTGAGAGGCTTTTGCCGGAATGGAAACAGGTGGAACCGGACCAACTGTACCTGCCCCTGAAAAACATACTTCAATTGGGCCGTTCCCTGCAGGTGCTCCCGGACTCCATGCCCCCCAGAGACAGAAAGATAACTGATCTGTGCCGTGCCGCCCTGGGGCCTTCATACCAGGAGGAAATCCAGGCCAGGCTGGATGTATCGATGCCTCAGGGCCTTGTGCAGGGTAAATCCGGACCCTGTTTTTATTGCGGATTGAAAATCCATGCAGAAGTTGACTGCCCCACCAGACAGCTTTTTCATATTGAATATGTCCTGGAGCAGATGGCCCTGCTAGACCTGCAGGACATTAATTCCGGGCTGGAAAGTCTGGAACAGGAAATACGCTCCTCAACGCCCTGGCAGACTTTATTGCAGGGTTCCAGTCCATCCAGACTGGTTATGCGTACCATACTGGGCATCAACTATCCGGCCCAGCACCGGACCCTGCGCCTCATGCGTAGAAGCAGGGGCAGAGACTGGCCCCAAGGCCTGAAGCAATTGTCCGATGCTGAAGATGATCACAACTGGGGGATTATTGAGAATTTACGCATGAAGCAAACCGGCCTGGCGCGTAACAGCCTTAAAAAGCTCTGCCTGAGCCAGGCCAGGGATTTCCGGCCCAGGACCATGTTTGGTTTTCTGAGCCTGGAGGAAAACGATCACAAGGCTGCCCGGGCATACTGGGAAGAAGCCGGAAGACTGGGATACACCCCTTTGCAGCAGAGCTATCATCTGTACCTCAGGGCCAGACTGGCAGAAATAAGCAATGATTTCTCCCGGGCATATACTCTTTACCAGGAAGCCCAGAAGACCTCGCCAGGCATGCAGGAAGCCAGGTACAGGCAAGGGGTCTGCCTGGTCAAGGCTGGGGACGTGGAACAGGCCCTGAGCATTTTTCTGGAAATTTGTAATGAGCGACCGGAAATATTCAACCAGATCCTGGTGGACCCCGAGCTGGCCTATGGCCATCAGCATCTCATGAGCAGCCTGTACAGTACCTGGCAGCAGCGGAAAAAAAAGGCTCAGACCTCAGGGACGACACTTCAGAAGCTGGCCCGGAAGGCCCAGGCATGGTTTCCGGAAGAACATCCGCGGCACGATCAGTTTCAAAGCCGCATCCAGGGCTTGCAGAAACTGGCAGGCAGGGATAACTATGTAGCATTTGTAAGGCTGGTTGACGGAGTCGGCAGCCTGCAGAAAGACCTGGAAATAGCCATAAGCAATGAAGTGCACGAGGTGAAGAAGGACTTCGCACACATTGCCCAGCGCCTCAGGGAGATTAATGCAGAAGCCGGGCTGATTCCTTTAAACAGTATAGCCGCGGCAAAAATTTTCCGTCTTGGTTCAGAGGTCCGGGCAATGCTCAAGGAGGTCCAGAGCCTGGATATTAATGCCCCTGAAGGTTACAGACTGGCCCGGGCAGAACTGACCATGGCTGCAGAACATATCTCCAGGATGCAGAAGAGGCTTAAAAGCCTGGAGTTGTTCAGGGACGCAAGCCTGTTTCTGTACTTTATGACCAGAAGCTTTTTCTGGATACTGCTGGCGGTACTGCTGGCAGGGACATTCCTGGTGGGGGCAGGCACCTACGCAGGCCTGCGCCGGGAGGTGGACTGGGCCTTTTCCGTCCTGGAACAGCGGGAGGCCATGCTTCAGGTGGGCATCATGCTGATGGCCATCCTGTCCCTGGCCCTGGCCGCCATCAGGACGACCATATCTTTTGAGCGCCTAAAGGCTAAATATTATAAAAATAAAAAGGAATAAAAAAACGGACCCCGTCAGGGATCCGTTTTTTTAAATGCGATGAACATTCTCTATTAGACGCACCCGGTAGGTTTGGGCAGTCCGGCCATCTTACATGCTCCCTTGCCGGGGCCGGAGGGAAACAGTTCATAAATATGCTTCAGCTTGAAGCCGGTTACCTTGGAGAGGATACGAACCATGGGCGCAATGCCATTCTTTTTGTAATAGTCCTGCAAAAAATCGATTACCTTCTGGTGCTCATCAGTCAATTCTTTAATGCCTTCGCTTTCTTTAACATAGTCCACCCATTCAGGGGACCAGTCTTCAAATTTTTGCAGGAAACCGTCTTCGTCTACTTCAAATGTTTTGCCCTTGAACTCAACTGTTGCCATCTTTGATACCTCCTTGATTGTTGATCATAATAAATTGCGCCTGAACATGTGGCGTCAATTCTGTCCTTAAGAGAATATATTCAGCCTCTTACGGCAATAATCGATGTCTGTAATATAAATCATAAGATTGAGGCCGTATTTTTGTCAATGCCTTTTCTCTGCAAAAATTCCGGCCATGTCAATCGTTTAGTTCTTCAAGATAATTCCTGGCGGCTGCAAGGTCCGGATCAAGATCCAGGGCCCTCTTAAGGATCTCTGCTGCTGCATTCTTGCGGCCCTGGGCCCTGTAACACATGCCCAGGTTGAGCATGTCCATGGACGAACCGCTGTCAAGCTGCAAGGCCCTTTGAAAGTCATGTATTGCCTGTTCATAATCTTTTTGTTTAAAATAAGCAACCCCGCGCAGGTTGAAATATTCTTTAACCTGTGGATCCAGTTCTATGGCCCGGTTTAAAGGTGCTATAGCATCCCGCCACCGCTGCTGACCGGACAAGGCATAGGCACTGTAAAAGGCGCTCAGGGCTCGGGACTCGGGATCAGGCTGAACTTCTTCGGCTCTGGCAAAGTATATTGAGGCTTCCTGGTATTTCTGGCGCATAAGGAGGTTCATGGCCTGATAAAAGGGTATAAAAGGGGCGCCGGGGTAAAGCTCGCCCAGTCTTTCAAGCCTGGAAGCCGCAGAAAAGGGATCTTCTTCTTCAGCCAGAATACGTCCCACAAACATTCCTATACTGGCCCCGGGCGTCCTTTCCCTGAAAAGAAATCCCGGGATAAAACTGTAGTTGGCGGGGATTTCCAGCTCAGGCTGCATGGTGCAAACAGAATAAAGATTGTATCCCATCAGGTTGAGTCCTCTGCACAGGTCCTTGAGTTCCTGTCCCATGTCCGGACAGGAAATGTCCGGAAGACGGTCAATGTTAATACTTTCCCCCCGGGTAATCCAGGCGGTCTGGCGGATATCGGAAAACTTGGGCAGGCCGGATGCCTCATAATTACTCCCGGAGTGAAAATCCCCGGCAAGCTGGGCCACCTCGGTCAGAGCCCTGATAGCCGCCATTTCAGGAGAAGTGGCTGTTCCGGCGGTAAAGACTATTTCGCTAAGGACTGGAAATGTGGCGGGATCATAGGCCAGAGCTCCCACCGTGGGTGCCGGGAAGCCCAGGGTGAAGTCTTTGAGCCATACCTGGATCCGGTGCCTGTCAAACCTGTTTAAGAGATCCTTTAAAACCGGGTTGGTGACTGATCCGGGATTAATAGTGGGTGTTTCTGGCTGCTGTCTGTCCACCAGGGCGCTTGTGTGTCTCTCAATCAGCTCACAGGCTCCCTGGAGAATTGATTCTTCAAAGGTGTTTCCAGCGCTGCCGCCGTTGAATTCATTCAGTTTTTTGAACCAGTCCAGGGGTACGTATTCCTGCTGTCCGGGATGGATATTCAGGGCCGGGGTAAAGCGCCACCGCAGAAGGTCCAGGGTGTCGTCCGCCCTTTGAAGGGAAATGTCTTCCTGGACGGATTTTATAATCTCGCTGGTGGGCAGCATCTTTTCTCCCCACCTGGCCCGGGCCTCTTTCCAGGACATCCGGATGAAGTTGTCTGGATCGGCATTAAAACTGAAAAAGGAATACCTTTCAGCCAGTTCCATTAGAGCCGAGCATCTGGCCTGGGCAGGGGATGCTCCCTTGCCCATCTGCTGGCGCTTGGGCACGCCCATTTCCCTGGCCCTGGTCCCGTAGTAGCTGAAATACACAGGAATGCCCAGGCGGCCGGTATCAATGCGCCTGAGATCTTTTAAAATGGTCTGCCGGTGCCTGTTAAAGGCCAGGGTGACCCTGCGGGCGGTCTCTTCCGGGGTGTGGGCTTTATCCGCCTCCCCGGTATATCCTTTAGGGCTGGAACCGATCTGCATCAATGTTGCTGAGCCCTCAGTCTGTAAATGGTTATGCTGTGGTTTTCCCCGGCGGAGGCGTCCTGCGGGTCATTATCCCTGCACTTCACGGTCTTGCGGCTTATCTGAAATTTTTGGGAGGCATGATTGAAAAAAGCCGGGGATTTGCGGCTGTCTTTGGCGGACAGGATGATTTCACAGTCCTTGTCAATACCCAGGTGCTGCTGCAGGAAGTTCAGGAGCTGCGGATAAGTATCCTCCAGGTACAGAATTTCAGCCCCCAGGATACAGTCGAAGCGTCTTTGCAGACGGTCGGCAGTGAAGTCAACGGCCTGTACCGCTGCTTTTTCCTGGAGATTGTTGCGCAGGATATTTATCCTGGCGAAGAGCAGGGCATCGGGATGGTTGTCGGTGATCAGAACATTATGGCCCATGGCTGCAGCCGCCAGGCCGCAGACTCCCACTCCGGCCCCCAGTTCCAGCATGTCCAGAGGCTTTTGAGCGGGCAGGGAGCACAGGTAATATCCAAGCAGGACCGAGGCCGGCCAGATCTTGGCCCAGAAGGGCAATTCAACCTGCTCTCCGCTTTTTTCCGCCAGGCGATCAATGTAGGATTCCATGTCGGCTATCTGCAGGATATCCAGAGACATTTCCCCGATTCGAACGGGCTCAAAAACAACATCGTATTTTTCCCGGGCACTGGCCATGAGGTGGTCCAAGCTGTTTTGCTGCAAAAAGTCAATATCCTGCACTCTTTTTACCTCCAGATGATGCAGGCCAGGGTGGACCTGGCTTATTTCATACTTTATTGGTCTGGTATGGTTTTGTTTTTCGTGGATAAGTACCTGCAAGATTGAGTTGTGAGGATTTAATCAGGTTTGATTTCGAAACTGCTGAGGCAGTGTAGATTCATTTTATAAAGGCGGATGCCCTGCATTCTGGGTTTGGAGGCGGCATCCGGATTTGAACCGGAGAATGGCGGTTTTGCAGACCGCTGCCTTACCACTTGGCTATGCCGCCCGGTCGGGGTCGAAGGATATGGAGCGGGAGACGGGATTTGAACCCGCGACTTCAACCTTGGCAAGGTTGCACTCTACCACTGAGTTACTCCCGCACTCAGAATTTATATTGATATAGCAGAGCGTACGGAGTGTCAAGAATATTTTTAAAGGAAAAAAAATCACTTAAGCGGGCTTCGCCCCTAGTCCAGTTATATTTTATGTTTACTCCCGGGGGGCAGAGGTTTCGCAGATAAAATGTTCAACACCTTGCAGTTCACGAAAACAGCGGTCTTTATTTATGCCCTCAAACACCAGATCCGGCTCTAGCACTCTGCAGCCGGCCAGATAGTGTATGCCTGCGTCCCCCAGACAGAATGCCAGGGGTGTGCTGGGTCCGATAAGAAGCCTGATGCTCCTGGGGCTGCACATGCTGAGGATTTCAGCCAAAGTCCCGTTTAACAGCGTGGTGCCTGTGACTGCTATCAGTTCCGCCCTGGGCAGGATGCGCGGCATTTCAGTCTCCGGCAGATCAAAATCACGGGGTCTTTTTTCAAACACCCAGAAGTTGTTAAACTTATACCTGAGTTTATGCACAAAGGGAAAGTGTCCAATAACAGCTACATTTTTTCCACGGCCAAGCTCCAGAATCAGATCCTGGGCCTTCAGGCGCATACCGTTCAAACGCTGGTTCATCATGCTGCCTGCTGCGGCCAGCGCCAGAGATGCCTGCAGAGTTCCCTGCTGCTTAAGGCCTGGCAAAAGCTGATGCAGGCTTAATGGTAGATCAGGCCTGTATAGGTCCGGCTTTCTTTGGTCCGCGCCGGGCAGTCTGGAACATATGCCAGCCTGCATATGGCAGCGCACACCAGTCAGCTGTCTGCCGATAACCAGATTTCTAACTGACCTGTCAGGCAGCGCCACAGCCTCATGAATAATTTCGTTTACAATAAACTCCTGGGTTATCTGCATAAGCTGATTCTCCTTACCGGCAGACATTCAGGTGAGTACCGGATACCGGCCTGGGGTTAGGGCTAAGCCGTCTGATAACTCCCGCTGCAAAGCGTTCGGCAGGCTGTTATCAGGTCCAGATTAAACAAATTTGCTGTCATGTACAACAAAAACAGCTGGTATATCTTTACATCCCGGCATCTATGAGTTAATTTACACTTTTTATTAATTGCCATTAATTGCCATCAGTTCGCATTTGCCGTGATGAGCGAATATTTCTTAACACTACAGCGAAACTTATGCCTGACCTCCGGGGGCTGGCTCTCTCCGCACTTTATTTAAACCTGTCAATCATCCTTCTGAAAAATAAGTGCGGGGGGGCCTGTCCCCAATTTCGACAGGTTGAAAAGGTAACTTCTCAATAACTCCTGGCGATCTTACACTAAGAAAATATCTGGATTCCGGCTTTCGCCGGAATGACGAATGAAAACAGGCGGTTGCATTGTGATGTCATACCGGCGGAAGCCGGTATCCAGGAATACTGCCCGGAGTTATTGAGAAGTTACTTGAAAAGTTTTATAAGTTTCGCTGCAGTGTTAATGTCAACCCGGTAAGGTCGCAAAATCCGGGTGACATTCATTCTGGCTGGAGATGAACCGAACCCTAAATATCCAACAGGAGACCCGAGTAATGAACCAGGCTGACATTGAAGCATTTGGAGAAATTCTTAAAAAAATGCGGCAGGAAATCTTGGAACAAGGCGAAGATACCCTGGAGGACATGACAGAAGAACGTGAAATTTACGCTGATCCTGCAGACAGAGCTTCCGCAGAGTCGGACCGCGCCTTTACCCTGCGCTTGAGGGACCGTGACCGCAAACTGATAAAGAAAATTGAAGAGGCTCTGGAGCGTATTGACGACGGGACATACGGAGAATGCGAGGATTGCGGTGAGGATATTTCCAAGGCCAGACTCAAGGCTAGACCTGTAACCACGCTGTGCATCAAGTGCAAAAGCAAGCAGGAAAAGCAGGAGGCTTTGCACGGGGAATAGCTCCTGAATCTTTATGATCATTTTGTGTGATCTCAGTTTATGCACAATATTCTTAACGATCAGAAATGCCCGGTGATCCTTTATGGAGGCCAATTTTTTCCGGTTTGCCGCAGCCGAACTCTTTAATAAAGTCCGCGGGTCCCGCATACAAAAGATCTATATGCCGGGTTTCGGCATTTACACCCTGGATCTGGGCAGAGTCGGCTACCTTATTCTGGCCTGTTCCCGCAAGGGGGGCTTTTTTTACCTTTCAGCCACCAAACCTGCCAATCCCTCCCAGCCACCGGCGCATGCCATGTGGCTGCGCAAACACGTTAAAAACCGGCGTATCCTGGACATGATTAATGTCTGGCCCCAAAGAAGGATACTCCTGCAGCTGTCCGCTCCTGATTCCTCCTGGCTGGTTCTGGATCTGGTGCAAGGTCTGCATGTTGTGGATTGCCCTGACCAATCCCAGGAAAGAGACCCCTCCTGGCCCGGTCTGGAGACAGTACTTCATCATGAAGAGGTCTGGGTGGATCATCCCCAGCTGTCTCCACCACTGAGAAGTGAACTGGCCGGGCGTAGTCCGGATGAGGCCCGCCGGCTTCTTGATCTTCTGGCCATGGGCAAGCCGGAGGGGTTTTTTATCTGTCGCAGAACACGGGGCGGCTCCGTACTAAGCTGCTTCAGGATGTTGCAAAGCCCTGAGTGCCAGGAGTTTGATTCTGCCCTTGAGGCGGCTGCTTTTTTTTCGAAGCCCAGGCTTGAAAGTCTACTGAACGCCCCCAGGGAAAAGGAGTTACAGAAGCTGGAGAAAAAAAAGACGCGAAAGCTGGAGAAAAGTCTAAGCCAGGTGCACCAGGATCGCAGACGTCTGCAGGAGATGGTTGAGCTTGGGGAAAAAGGCAGGTTGATCCAGGCTAATCTATACCGCCTGGATCCGGAGCAGAAAATAGATGTTCTGAAACTGGAAGACTCCCGGGGTCGGGTGCAGGAAATTGCACTGGACAAAAGCAAAACCCTCCGGGAAAATATGCAGTGGTATTTTAAAAGGGCCAGCAAAGGCAAGCGTGGGCTGCAGGTGGCAGCAGCAAGAGAGACCTGGCTGCTGAATTCCGGGATCCAGGCCAGGGATGGGTCCGGGGCAGATACATTCACGGCAGGTCCGAAGCCCAGAGAGATCAGCAACAGCCGGGTGGCCGCTAAAGCACATGTATTCAGATCCAGCGACGGTTATCTCATACTTCGAGCCAGAAACAGCCGGGTGGCAGGGGACCTTCTGCGAGACCACTCTTCCGGGTTTGATTATTGGCTGCATGCACAGGACGGGCCTGGAGCTCATACTGTTTTGAAGCGGCAAAGTAAAGAAGAGGCCGTGCCTCGGAGATCTCTGGAAGAGGCCGCAGCCCTGGCGGCCCTGGCAAGTTTCCAGAAACACGAACACAAGGCCCGGGTCATTCTGGCTCTGGTTAAAGATGTAAGACCGGTCAAAGGTGCGCCGGGACGGGTGAAGGTCGAAAAACAACAGGAAAGCCTGGTGGTGGAGCTGGATCCCGGTCTGGAACCCAGGCTCAGGCTGCAGCAGGAATAACCCTGCAACGTAACTTATTTGTGCCTCAAGGGAACTGGCTCTTCCGGCACCCACCTGAAGCTGAAAATCAGGCTTCAAAGGCACAAAAACACATTCAAGTGGGTGCCGGAGCTGCCTGTCCCTGATTTAACCAGCCACAAATTAAAATCGCTAAACAGCCAGGAAATGAAGAATTCAGGAACTAACGCGGGCTTTGCCCGCAACCCAAGATAAAGCAGTGCTCTTATCCCTGCCTTAAGAAGTATGGGAGTATGGGCGTATGGGAGTATGGGAGTATGGGCGTATGGGAGTCAAAACATCTTTACACCCACTCATGGATACCCCCATACCCCCATACTTTCTTCCTAAGGGAGGGGATTTTACGCCGTGCGCGTGATCTAATCCAGATGGGCAGGATGTCAGAAACAGTTACCAACATGTTGGTTTGAAATTTGTGCTAAGCGCCTATCCAATTCCATAAATCTTTGATTGTACTGATTCCTGCCATCTGGCTCCTGTGACTGCAAAAAGAATATTTTTCAGTCGTGTCTTGGTACAACTGCCGGAGAAAAATATGAAAGAAAGCATGAAGCGCTCTTTTGACGAACTGCAGGCCAGGGTGGACCACCAGGCATTGCAGGATTTTGGTCCTGAGGTTTTCAGGCGGTGGAAAAACCCGGCTTTTATGGGCAGAATGCTTCAATATGACAGTAAGGCCGAGGCGGCCGGATCCTGCGGCAACAAGATGACCATTTACCTGCGTCTGCAAAATGATGTGATATCAGAGGCGACTTTTTTCAGCGAAGGTTGCGGCACAAGCGTGGTATGCGCTTCAGTGACATGCGAACTGGCCCGGGGCAGGCCCTTGAAGCAGGCCATGGAACTGCGACCGGAAGATATCATGCGTCTCCTGCCCGGGTTGCCCCCTGCCAGGAAGAAATATGCTCAGCTTGGAATATCGGCCCTGCACAGGGCCGTTGAGAAGTTATTAAGGCCGCAGTCCTGCCGGGTGGCCTGACATCTCCGGGATTTATAAGGCTTTGCATACCCTTGTTGCGAGGATTTAAGCCGTCTTAACCTCCTGTTCGTAAAAAAGCAGAGGATCGATGCCTTTTTCCACGACTTCCCTGTTGATCAGACACTCCTGGACTCCATGCGGTGAAGGCAGGTTGTACATGACATCCATCATTATGGATTCCATGACGTTTCTAAGGCCTCTTGCACCGGTTTTTCTTTCCATAGCCTTGGCTGCAATTGCCCGCAGGGCGTTCTGAGTGAACTTGAGCCTGATGTTGTCTAGCTCAAACATCTTCTGGTACTGTTTGACCAGTGCATTTTTAGGTTCTGTAAGAATGCGGACCAGATCGTCCTCAGTAAGTTCCTCCAGGGAGGAAACCACGGGAATACGACCTACAAATTCAGGTATAAGGCCATATTTAATGAGGTCCGCCGGGTGGGCCATGCTGATGAGTTCGTTTTGAGTATAGGTGTTTTGAGTGCCGAGTTTGGCGCCGAATCCCATGCTGCCTTTATGGACTCTTTCCTGGACTATCTTTTCCATACCTATGAATGCTCCCCCGGCAATGAACAGGATATTGGAGGTATCCATGCGGATAAATTCCTGCTGAGGGTGCTTGCGTCCGCCTTTGGGGGGAATATTGGCCTCGGTGCCCTCTATGATTTTTAAAAGGGCCTGCTGTACCCCTTCCCCTGATACGTCCCTGGTGATGGAAGGACTGTCGGACTTGCGGGCTATCTTGTCTATCTCGTCCACGTAAATGATACCCTTGGAGGCGGCCTCCAGGTCATAGTCCGCGTTCTGCATGAGCTGCACCAGGATATTCTCCACGTCTTCGCCCACGTATCCAGCCTCGGTCAGAGTGGTGGCGTCGGCTATGGCAAATGGAACCTTGAGCACCCGGGCCAGAGTCTGGGCCAGGAGGGTCTTGCCGGAACCGGTGGGCCCGATGAGAAGGATATTGCTCTTGTCCAGTTCCACGTCATCTTTCCGGGTCTTTACATAGCGCACCCGCTTGTAGTGATTGTAAACCGCAACAGCAAGCAGCTTCTTGGTTTGTTCCTGTCCCACCACGTAATCATCCAGGGCTCTTTTAAGATCCGAGGGTGGCAGCAGGGTGTCGCCTTCCTCGACTTCCTCGGCATGATCCTGGGCAATGATCTCATCACACAGGGATACACACTCATTGCAGATATATACATCCGGGCCGGCAATCAGCCTGTCCACTTCATCCTGGGTCTTGCCGCAGAAAGAACAGCCAAGGTCAGCCACATATGGCTTCTTTTTTTTGGCCATGAGTCACCTCTAGTGTTCCAATTTTTGACTATTTTAATTTATTGACCTGTTTTGTCAATTTCGGATCTGGATGTGAGCACACTGTCTATGAGCCCATAATCCCTGGCATCCTGTGCTTCAAGGTAGTAGTCCCGATCCGTATCGTGCTCGATCCTGGCCAGCTCCATCCTGGTATGATGGGCCAGGATTTTATTCAGCTTGGCTTTGAGGCGGATTATTTCCTTAGCCTGTATATCTATGTCCGTGGCCTGCCCCTTGAATCCTCCCATGGGTTGGTGGATGAGGATGCGGCTGTGGGGCAGGGCATAGCGCATGCCGGGGTTGCCGGCTGCCAGGAGCAGAGCCGCCATACTGGCGGCCTGACCCAGGCATACTGTAGCCACTGGCGCAGAAATGTACTGCATGGTATCATAAATGGCTAATCCGGCGGTTACTGAACCGCCGGGGGAGTTGATATAAAAATTGATCTCCCTTTCCTGGCTTTCTGACTCCAGGAAGAGCAACTGGGCGCAGATAAGGTTGGCCACGTGATCGTCAATAGGGGTGCCCAAAAGGATTATTCGATCCTTTAACAGCCTGGAGTACAGGTCGTACGCCCTCTCCCCTCTTCCGGTGGTTTCTATGACCATGGGCACATTGTAACTCATTACTATCTCCTTGGCACTACAGAGAAACTTATTTATTCACCTCCGGGGACTGGCTCTCCCCGCACTTATTTTTTCCAATAAAACCAAGATCATTTGTAATAAAAATAAGTGCGGGGGTGCCTGTCCCCGATTTAGCAGGTTGAAAAGTTTTATAAGTTTCGCTTTAGTGTTAGTTGAGTATTTGTTCAGGCCTGGGCCGACTGGACCGTGGAATCGCCTGTTTGAGGCGGCACCATCTTGATCTCGGCATGCTCGTAGATAAATTCCAT
This sequence comes from Desulfonatronospira sp., assembly GCA_003563255.1. Lineage (GTDB taxonomy): Bacteria > Desulfobacterota > Desulfovibrionia > Desulfovibrionales > Desulfonatronovibrionaceae > Desulfonatronospira. Next base: position 17,567 of record PWSL01000081.1, read on the forward strand.
GGCCTTGTCCGCCAGGAGGGTGTCCTGCAGGGCGAACATGAGATTGTTGTCCTGGTAAAATTTTTTGAGCTGTGCGGGTTCCTGTCCCCCGGCCTGCGCCTGCTTCTGGATATAGGCATCCATTTCATCTTCGCTGACGGTCAATCCTTCGGTTTTGGCCACCGCCAGCAAGAAAAGCTGGGATTTGACCATGTCTTCGGCATGAGGCCTGAACTCTTCTGCAAGTTCTTCCCTTGTCTTGCCAATGGACTCCAGCCTTTTGCCCTTTTTTTCCAACTGGTTCTGCAGTGCGGTAATCTTCTGCTGGATGCGTCCCTGTACCAGGGAGTCAGGCAGCTCAAAATCAACCCTGGTCTTGAGATCGTCAAGGGCCTTTTTCTGTGCAGAGCTTTTGTGCAGTTCCTTGCGGGTGCTTTTGTAAGAATTTTCGATTACCTGCTTGAGTTTTTCCACGGAATCAAAGCCCCCGGCCTTCTGGGCCAGTTCTTCGTCCACTTCGGGCAGCTTTTTTTCCTTGATGCTGTGCAGGGTGACCTGCATCTGCACAGTCTTTCCGGCCAGGGCACTGTTAATAAAGTCATCCGGGAGTGTTATTTCGCGGGTTCCTGTCTCTCCGGGCTTCAGTTCCTTGATCAGTTCTTCAAAATCGGGCAAGGCAGCGCCCTCACCCAGGGTCATCTGGAAGTTGTCCGCCTTGACACCTTCGATGGATTTGCCGTCCTCAAACGCCTCAAAGTCGATAACTACAACCTCATTGTCTTTTGGGGGACGTTCTTCCTCAATAATGACCAGTTCAGCCATGTTGTTCTGGATACGGTTTATGACCAGATCCACCTCATCGGTGTTCACTTGGACCTCTTCTTCTTCGATGCCGATGCCCTTGTAGGGGGGCAGTTCAAATACAGGCGCTACCTCAAAGCTGATGGAATAATTGAAGTCCTTGCCTCTTTCAAGAAGATCTGCATCTACATCTATGCGGGAAAGGGGGTTGAACTGCATCTCGCTCATGATCTGGTTGATATGGACGTTGATTAGGTCGTTGGTGGCCTCAGTGTAAATCTTTTTTTTGAACCTGCCCTCAACCACCGAAGAAGGCACCTTGCCCTTGCGAAAACCTTTCATTTCCACGTCTTTGCCGTACATGGCAGTGGCGGCGGACAGGGCCGCGTGTACTTCATCAGCGGGGGCCTGAACATTTATCTTTTTTTTCACAGGGGAAACATCTTCAACATTATATTCCATAGTTTGCGGACCTCCTTAGGGGTATCTTTTTTATTTAAGAACGTTTTAAAACCTGGAACGGTTGATTTTCTGGTTTAAGGAAATGTATCTGTTCAGCGCTAACGCGGGCTGTGCCCGCAACCCTGGATAAAGAAGTGCTCTTATCCCACCTGGGACAGTCCCTGATCCGTGCTAAGCTTATTCCGCGACCCTGCGCGGAATAAGAGGCCCCTTCGGGACAAAAGAGACTGCCCCCCGGTTGAATGGAAGAGATTCAACTGGGCAGGCGCAATACACGGAATTTCACGGCATATGCGTTGCTTCGCAACGCTTTAAAAACTTCCGTGCCCTTCCGTGTGTTCCGTGGGAAAAAGCTCCTGGCTTTCTTTGAAAATGAAACAACATGTTGTTTCGAAATTTGTGCTAACACTACAGCGAAACTTATAAAATATAATTACGTATCTCAATTGGGGACAGGCACCCCCGCACTTATTTTTATTACAAATGATCTTGGTTTTATTGGAAAAAATAAGTGCGGGGAGAGC
>PWSL01000316.1 GCA_003563255.1 Desulfonatronospira sp.
ACCGAATTTTTTCAGGAGAAGAATGGCTCCGATATCCTGATAGTCAAACAAGTAAGCCCTTTTGTCCAGCATCAAACGCATGGCCCGGCGGTTGTAGACCCGGAGGCCTGAAGTAAGATCCTGAAGATCCGTCTCACTGATGCTGCGAAACCAGCTCCAGGCAAAGCGTCGCATGCGGCTGACTCTTTTTGGGCAGGATCCAATTAATACATCGTATATCTTCAGATATTCATAGCGCAACAGGTTTTGAATGCTGCATGGAATATGCTGTCCGTCGGCATCAAGTGTAATACAGTACTTATAACCATTTCTTACGCAATACCTCATACCAGTCTGGATAGCCCCCCAGGCTCCCAGCCTCCACGGCAGTCTCAACACAAGAGCTCCCTGTTTACGTGCTGCGTCTCTGGTGTCATCCTGGCTATGATCATCCACCACAACAGAGGTTAAACCTATAGAATGGACTGCCTCTACAACATGCCCCACTGTACATGCTTCATTGTGGGCAGGTATAACTACCAGGGATTGTTCTAACAGATCTTGCACAACAGCCTTGTTTTTGGTATCATAAGCGATTTGCATGTTGCATGACTTTCTGCCCCGCCCCCGGATGGTAGGACCCATGCCTGCCTGCGGTTCGGCTTCCTGCTCCGCTTCCAGGCCGAAAGAAGCGCTTACACTTGGTAAACCTGCTCAAGATTATGGGCGACATCAGATATTGTAAACTTTTTTTCCAGTCTTTCCCTGGCATTTCGTCCCATACGCTCAGCCTCTTTTTTTTGGGAAAGTATATAGCCCATGGCCCGGGAAAGATCGTGTGGACTAGCCGGTGAAACAACAAGGCCGGTTTGTCCGTGAATATTAACCTCATTCATCCCCGAACCCGCCACCCTGGTGGTTATCAAAGGCTTTTTGTAATACATGGCTTCCAGAAGGACCATGCCAAATGCCTCAGTCCTCTCAATGGAGGGCAGGCAGAAGGCGGAACACTGATAAAGCAGCCAGTGCAGTTCCTTGTCCTGTAGACTGCCCGGCATACTGACCTGACCAGTCAGCCCAAGACTCAGCCTCAGGCTGTTTATTTCCCTCCACAGGGGACCGTCACCGACAATTATCAGCCTGCCGTTGAAACCCAGCCTGCAGGCCTCCAAAAGATATTTAAAGCCTTTATAATATGTAAACCTGCCGACACTTAAAACAAAATCAAAAGCGGTATCACCTGAGAAGTCATTGAATAACCTTTTCAACAGTGCTTGCCTTTCTTCACTGTCTTGCGAAGTATATGCCAGTTCCTTCATTTTTTCAAGTGAAATTCCTAAGGGTGTCACTGTGCACTTATTCTGAAAGTCACTGAGTGCCTGGCTGCTTTTTAAATACGACTCTGAAGTGGCTATAATTGCATGTGATTTTTGTATGAGCCTTTTCTCAAACAGCCTGTAGACGGGATAAAAAAGTTTGAGCCTGTACTCATGTTCAGATCCAACCACGTCTGAATGCCAGTGAATCACCAGCCTGGGCAGCATTTTATACCACAACAGAAAAAAGGCTGACAGGTTGGGCATATGGACATGAACTACGTCTGGTTTATAATTTTTGAGCGTTTTGTTCAACATTCCGGGCATTCCAGGGGCCATGGGGGCATGAACCAGGACTCCCTTTATCGAAACCCTGATAAGCGAAAGATTGTCCAAAAGTTGCACATTTTCAGTAGGTCTTTTTGTCTGGTGCCAGTGAGCCAGCACCATAATATCGTGTCCATTGGAGGCCTGCTCCCTTGCCAGGGCATCCATGAAACTTTCCATCCCGCCCATGAAAGGCGGATAATATTTACACATGTGCAGAATTTTCAATAGTCCTTTCCAACCTTGGTTATCGTATCTGTTTAGCGCTTCGGATGTGGCATGGGGACTGGCTCTCCCCGTACTTATTTTTACAAATCCGTCAAACAACCTTTAGAAAAATAAGTGCGGGGGTGCCTGTCCCCTGCTTTCCTTATAAGTGCTGAACAGATACCGAGACGGCACACAACTAGAAAAACAATGTACCCATTCAAAAGATTTTTGCAAGCGAAACAATCACAAAATTATACGCCATTACGTGTGTACGATCCCATACGGTGCAGGTGGCTGAAGGCCTGTTCCAGAAGGCTTTCAAGCCTTTGAAGTTCACTCACCTTTTTCCTGGCCGCCAGCCCCAGGATGGCCCGGAGATCTTCCTGTATCGACGGTCTTAACAGTGTCAGGCTGAAAGGACTGTCTTCCCTGCCTTCACCCTGATAAAGCCTGAAGTTTACATGGTTGACGTATAAAAGGGCCAGGACTTTAAGCCAGTTTTCCGGCCGACGGCACTTTATGCCCGGATATGTGAGCCTGGCCTGATCAAAGGGATCCTGCTTCACCCTGAAAATCAAAGGGATGGCGCTGTCCGGCCCAAGTCCAGCCTGGAGGGCATATCTGTCCAGATAATAAAACGGCCCTTCCACAATCCAGAGATAGGATTCAAAGGGTCTGAAACTGTTTTCATGAGGAAGACTTAATGACATGCCTGTAAACTAGCGGGTTACTGTATCTGTTTAGCGCTTTTCATGTGGCACTGGGACTGGCTCTCCCCGCACTTATTTTTAAAAAAATCCGTCAAACACCCTTTATAAAAATAAGTGCGGGGGTGCCTGTCCTCTGTTTTCCCAAAAAACGCTAAACAGATACGAGTTAATTGTTCAATAATAATGCTTCTTATTTTCAAGCAGTTGTACTCTGTATGCTTCTGGATAGCAATAATTTACTGAAATGCAATAAATCCAGGGTTTGCATAAAATCTTTTGACTGTCCAGTTAACACTACAGCCAAACTTCCAAAGCGGGCTTTGCTGCTACCCAAAAACATATTCTCACGCAAAGGCGCAAAGGTCGCCAAGGAAGACAGACAGCCCTGTCCAAAACCGTGTCCCGGTTGCAAAAGAGACGGCCCACGGAATACACGGAATTTCACGGAATATGCGTTGCTTCGCAACGCTTAAAAAACTTCCGTGCCTTTCCGTGTGTTCCGTGGGCATAACCTCTTGGCTTTCTTTAAAAATGAAACAACATGTTTGTTTGAAATTTGTGCTAAGCGCCTAAAATATTTAACCTGCCTCAATAAGTTTCGCTGTAATGTTAACTTCTATGTAAAAAATTTATTACCGGACGTTTTTTTTCTTGACAATGGTTCCATATCTGGTACCAAGCCATTCACAGGCGCACAAAGCGGTTTTTTTTGCTGACAACCTCAACAAATTTTTTTCTTGACAATGGTTCCATATCTGGTACCAAGTCAATTACAGGCGCACAAAGCGGTTTTTTTTGCTGACAACTTCAACAAATTTTTTTCTTGACAATGGTTCCATATTTGGTACCATTTGGTCAACGACGTCGCAACAGGACTGTTCTCAAGCCGGCGTCTGAAACCCCTGAATGGTTACCTCAGGCCTGGTGCCAGTGATCACCACCGAGGACCCCCTGTATGGTTGCGCCTCAGGAAAGCATGGCTCAGGACGAACGCTACGCAAAACGCTGAACAGACACCTTAGGACAGAGACTAGCCCGGAGCTTAGTATAGTGAGTGATAAAACAAAGGAATACAGCGGACAGTTCAGGCTGCGCCTGCCCAAATCCCTGCATGCCGAACTGGCGGCTGAAGCCGTCAAACAGGGTGTATCCCTGAACGGCTATGTGGTTTACCTGTTGAGTACCAGGGTCAGTCAGGAAAAAACTTCGGCCGCTTTTCAGGACAAACTTGCAGATACCGTTCAGGAAGTGCATGAGATGGTTTCCAGCATGACTGTGGGCGATAATGAACCTGGTGAGTTAATCTGGAGCAGCAGCGGGACCAGTAATATTGTAACCCAGTAGGATGCGCCTGTAAACTTGAACACTTCTTGCTGATACCTGCAGCAGGTATCTGCGCGCCATCCATTGAGAGTTCTTAGCCAAACCCGGCGGTTTAGGTGGCGGACTGCTTAATGGCAACATGATTTGAGGAAAAAATGATCAGAAATGTATGGTCGGTTTTGTGTCGGGATATAATCACTGACCAGGAAACCAACTCTGTTACCTATGTCAGATGCATAGAAGAAGGTTCGGCACTGGAAGTACCTGTCCGCATCGGGCCGATTTTTTTAGGGACCCTGTGGGAAAAGAACAGTGATGAAAAAGAGTCTGTCCAGTTCAGGGTCATCCTGGAAATGCCGGACCAGTCTCTCAGGCCGATCCTGCAGACAAAACCCATGGTTCTTGAAAGGCCCAGGCACCGGCTGCACTTCAGAATCAACAGCCTGGATATTACCAGTTTCGGCCTGCATTATGTTCTGGTGGAATTCAATCAGGAACAGAATTGGCGTCATGCAGTGCGTATACCTGTATTCATCAGGAAGATACAGAAAAAAGAAAGTGTATCTGTTTAGCGCTTCCAACAAAGAAGGTATGGGTGTATGGATGGACAGATACTAAAGTGAATGAACAAGGCAAAATAACATGCAAAAAGAATTGAGAAAAGTTTTAATAGTTTCAGTCTTGCTGAGCGTATTCGTAGTCTTGCTGACGCTTTCGCTGCCTTTCAACATGATAATGCTCTTTCGCTGGGTAGTACCCAGTGAAAGCGTATCCAGCATTGCAGTAATCGCCATGGCTGCTGTGGGCGGACTGCTGTTCATGACCATTTTTGATGTACTGCGCTTTGCCCTGCTGCGTCGTTTCTCCATGTACCTCAATCATCAACTGGGGGAGAAGATCCTGCACAAAATGTTTCAGGAGCGGGCTCTGGGTCAGAAAGGTGATTCGTCTACGGCTATGGGTGATTTGTCCAAGGTGCGGGGTTTTCTCAACTCACCTACCTCTACGGCCTTTCTGGATACATTGATTTCGCCGCTGATGCTGCTCATAGTGTTTTATATCAGTCCCCTTATGGGAATTCTGGCAATATTATGTATCATGGTAATTCTGGGCACCAAGCTGGCCACCAGAAAGTCCACCAGGGAGCTTCTGCGCCGATCCAACATCGGGTTTGCCCGGGCCAACAGCTTTGCTCAGGAATGCGTGCACAATTCCCAGGCGGTAAGGGCCATGGGCATGCAGCCCCAGCTGGTTCAAAAGTGGCGGGGCATGCAGGACGAAATGGTCAGGGACCAGACCGAGGCCAGTGAAAAGGCCGGAATTCACTCAGCCATCACCAAGTCCATGGGCTGGATCATGCAGGTCCTGCTCATGGGTGTGGGCTTCTCCCTGATGCTCAGGGGAGAAATTGACAGTGCTCTGGTCATAATCGCTGTCATCATTGCTGGACGGGTGATCATGCCCATGCAGATGGCGGTCAACGGCTGGGAGGATTACCAGAATGCCAAAGATGCATTTCTGCGCCTAAAAAGCTACCTGGAAGGACTGGAGCAAAAAGATCAGGAAGTCAGCCTGGAACTGCCTGAACCCAAGGGTCACCTCAAGGCCGAGTCCCTGGTTTATGCCCAAGGCGGAAAGCCAATAATCAAGGGTGTCAGTTTTGATCTGCAGGCCGGGCAAACCCTGGGGCTCATAGGACCCAGTGGAGCAGGCAAGACCACCCTGGCCAGGG
>PWSL01000404.1 GCA_003563255.1 Desulfonatronospira sp.
ATCCAGAGCCAGCGAGTACCGGCCCGGATATCGACTCACACCCAGAACACGTCCTGTGTCTGTTTATCATGCGCAGGGATGGCCGAGTGGCTGAAGGCGTCGGTCTTGAAAACCGCAGACCCGAAAGGGTCCGGGAGTTCGAATATCTCTCCCTCCGCCACTTCTTAAATTCAACTAAGTTTTCCCTCAAGCGTGTTCTGGTGAAACTTTAGGAGGAACCCCATGAATCAAAGCACTCTCGAAGCCCCTCAAGCAATACCTGTACGTTCACCTGGTCATGAGGTCAACGGGCATGAAAATGTTGGCGTTGAGTGGGTTTGTACTTTGTTTGTCAATCGTCTTGTAAACCATGTTTTAAAACAGCCTTTGAGCATAATCATTGAACCGGACAAGCATATGATCCTGGCTCGTTGCCCGGATCTGCCTCTCTATGGATGCGGGGAAGACACCATAGAAGCTGTTGATATGCTCAAGCGAGAGATCGAATCTCTTTGGGAGGACCTTAAGGAAGAGCAGGATCTGGATGCTGAATGGTCCAGCATAAAGAGATTTCTTGACGATAATATCTCGTGGCCATGAAAAATAATCAGTTTTCAGCGCATGACATAAAGAAGAAGTGTGAACAAAAGCCAAGCCTTGATTTTGCAGGCAAGAAAGAATTCAACGCCAGAACCAGATATCAGGGCAAGTTGATCAGGGTTACAATTTCAAAGGGACGAGATTGTTTGCCTCCGAAAACTTACAAATCCATAGCTTAGAAACTATATTTAAATGTCAAGCAATTTGACGAATTGTTGAGCTGTAATTTTTATGAAAGCGATTTCTATCGGAACTTGGATTCAATCATAGGCTCAAAATTTCATCCTTAAGCCAAAAGAAATTTTCAATTAATCCTGAACATAAACAGTTAGACAGATAGGCTTTTGCCGTGACCGTGCGCGTAAAAATAAGTGCCTGAGTAACTACAATTCGGCATCTCAGTTGTTTCAGCATTTTGCTGTCACACAAGATTGTCATTTTATGAGTACAACACGGACTACTCCCCTCCTTGGCTAAGGAGGGGCCGGGGGTGGTTCGTTCTAAATGACCACTCCCTTAAGGGCTGTTACTCTACCATGACTTTTCTGCTCTGGATTAGGGGCACGGCGTAAACTTTCCTCCTGACATCATTTTTCTTGACTATGAATCTCAAAAAGATCAAAATTATGGTCAAATAAAAAACCAAGAGGGGATCAACATGTCATCCTTAAGCCAAAAGAAATTTTCAATTGATTCCGAACAGATACAATTGTTGGAAAGTTACAGAGAATGGGGATTTTTAGATCAAAGCAGCATGGTTAGAGAGGCTCTTAATCGCCTAAGCAATGATTTGAGGAAGAATAAGCAAAAGGACAAAATGGCCCAGAAGGCGAGAGAGCTTGTTTCAGAATATAACACAGATAAAGAATTAACCGTTTTTACGGATTTAGATAGCGAGGAGTTTCTGTGAGACAGGGTGAAATATGGGAAATAGACCTAAACCCGACTATCGGATCCGAAATAAAGAAGAAACGGCCTGCTGTAATTATAAATAACGATTCAATAGGAATTTTGCCTCTCAAAGTAATAGTTCCTGTAACAGAATGGAAAGATAGTTTTGAGGGAGCTATATGGCTGGTAAAAATCGTACCAGACAGTGATAATAATCTAATGAAGCTATCTGCTGTTGATACGTTTCAGATCCGGTCCGTGTCGACAAAACGTTTTTTGGTAAAGACAGGTTCAGTATCCTCAAGAGTATTGGAAGAAATAAAAACAGCCGTTAAAGCGGTGGTTGATGGCTGAAACAATATTTGTGCCAATTTGCAAGAAGCCAAATGTCGCAAGTAGTTGTAGCGTCAACTATATTGGTGACTTACTAAAGAAGCCCTGCCTGTCAAGCCTCGAGGATGATTGAATTTTTTACATCCAGTTGGCTCTTCCATTTCGTTGAGCCCGCAAAGCTCTTTTCTTTATTGGGTTGCGGGCATAACCCGCGTGTAAGGATTCAGAGGGTCCTAAGTGATAGTTCCTGGCACCAGGCCTGGTGCCGGCACCTCCTCAAAGGTTACGCCCGCACGTAAAACGGATGAAAAAGCGTGGTAATAATCTTGAAAAATTGAAAATAATCATCAGTTCACTACTGAATCAGGAGCCACTTGATGACATCCATCGCGACCATAAGCTGATTGGTAATTGGAAGGGACGCCGGGAATGCCATATTGAATCCGACTGGCTGTTGATTTATCTGGTTGAACCAGACCGTGTTGTCTTTGAGCGCACTGGCACCCACTCTGACTTATTTCAGAAATAAAGAGAAGAAATTTTTTGAATATGAGTTGACAAAAGTATCAATTGATACCATAAAAATGTTCAGACCGACTTCAAAAGAACTTTCTGACAAGTTGAAGAAGGCCGAGAAAGCTGTCTTTGACGGGCGCGTGTCTATCATAGACCCTGAAACAGTGGCTGAACACGCCATTGAACTGGAATACGACATTGAGCTTGATTTGCACGAGGTGCTAAAAGAGCTTCTAAGTCAGATGTCCAGGGATGAATACGCAGGTACCAGGCCGCCTCAAAAATCGTACAAAGAAGAAATCAAGGGGCTGGAAATATTCCCTTTTGTCCTTTACAGTCCGCGCCTTGCCTGCAGAGTGTATTTGAAGTTCGCCCTTCAACAGGAAACTTTCTGGCTCATATCACTTCACAAAGACCGGCCTCCCAGGGAGGAATAAGCATGCAAGAACACAAGTGCCCTGTCTGCTCCAGCTTGATGGAGTTTAAGGAACTGAAGAAGAAAAAGGCCTTTAAAGGGCTGGACATTGAATATTCCGGCAGGTTTTTCGTATGTCCAGGTTGCGGTCTTGAGGCTGGAGATGCCGGGTCCGCCGGCGAAGTGCAGCGTGCAATAGCCGATGCATACCGGAAGAAGGCCGGGTTATTAACCGGCCGGGAAATCCGTGAGCTTAGAGATTCCAAGGGGATGACCCAGGAGCAGCTAAGCCGGGCTTTGAATGTAGGTGTTGCCAGTATCAAGCGCTGGGAATCCGGCATGGTTCAGTCCAGGTCCATGGACGGGCTTCTTCGCAGGCAACTTAAGCCTGAACCCAATCCTTATACCGGAAACCGGGAAACCAGCCTGCCCCGGATAAAGCTGGTCGCCCAAACCCTGGAAAAGATCCTGAACAGACAACTGCTCAAGGAGGGGGACAGGTTTCTGTTTCTGGGAAAATACCTGTGGTATGCGGATATGCTTGCTTTCAGACGTTCAGGCCGGGGACTCACCGGCGCAAGCTATGCAGCCCTGCCTTATGGTCCACAGCTGAACAATTATAGAGATCTTGTAGAGCCCATCAATAATTCCGACATTGCGGATGCAGAACCTCTTTCCCGGGAGGAACATGCCGTTATTCTCCATGTAGCAGACTGCTTTCCCCATGACCGGGACATATACGATGCCTCACACAAAGAAAAAGTATGGCATGATGCTCCTGCAGGCTCTTTGATTTCTTACTTGTGCGCATACGAACTGACCCAGATACCAGAAGAGGCGTAGCTTGGACATTTATACGCATTATTTCTGTAACGACTGGAGATATCAAACGCCCTGAGTTTTTTGTGGAGGTCACCAGTTGGGCATCGAAGGCATGCCCGATTTAAGCCCGCTTATGCAGGTGTCTGGTCAATATACAATTGAAAATTATTGATGGATTGGAGGTAGTTCATGACGGAACTTCTCAGGAAAGCCTTTGAGGAAGCGTCAAGGTTGCCGGAAATGGAGCAAAGTGCTCTGGCCCGGCGGCTGATAAACGAGATGGTGTCCGAGAAGCAATGGGAAAAGGCTTTTGCCGAATCGGAAGATGTGCTGGATAAACTGGCGGATGAGGCAATTAAGGAGCGTGAAAAGGGCGAGACAAAACCTCTGGACCTTTGATCGGCCGTGACATCGTATACTACAAAGCGGTTTCGCAAGCTTTTGGGGGATCTCCATCTTTTGTGCAGGCGGCTGATAAATAACATCTTTTGCCCGTTTACAGGACCAGATTCATGAACACTACTGCAGATCAGAGACTGTTGAACAACCTGCCGGAACTGACGACCCGCTTCCCGGCTATTGAGGTTTTGTACCTGTTCGGTTCCCGGGCAAAGGGTGCGGCTAGATCCGACAGCGATGCGGATGTGGCTGTCTTTCTGGAGGAAAAGGCGCTGCGGGACAATCCTCTTCTTGACCTGGAAATTGGGGCGTTCCTGGAAAAAAAGCTGTCCTGCCCCGTGGATGTCCTGGTCATGCAGAAAGCCTCGCCCATCACCCAGCACCAGGTGCTGGCCGGAGGTGTTCGCCTGTTTGAGAAGGATCCGGCATACAGGGCCAGGGTGGAGCTTATCTCATTTAAGCGCTACCAGGACGCAAGGCACTACCAGAAAAAACGCCAGGAGGCGTTCAGACATGGTTAACCAGGACATAGTGCTGCGACTCCTGGCCAATATAGAAGGTTTTGTGTCTGATCTGCGCCAGGCAGAGGACATTACTTACCAGCGCTTTATGCACAATATCCGGGACCAGCGTTTTGTTGAGCGCACCCTGCAGATAGCTGTAGAGGCCTGCATGGACGTAACCCACCACATAATATCCGATGAAAAATGGCGCGAGCCGGACAGTTATGCAGATGCTTTCTCGGTTCTGGCCGAGAATGGCGTCATTACTCCGGAGCAGGCCGAGCGCTATGCCCTGATGGCCCGCTTTCGCAACCGGATTGTTCATTACTACGAAAATGTCGAACCAGAGCAGGTTTTTGTCATCTTCAAGAAGCACCTGGGAGATTTTGATGATTTTGCTGCCTCCATCAGGAACTGGATGACGCCCTCAGATTGATATCCTTCAAGCATACCGAAAATTCCAGGGTGCTTTTTCTTCAACCTCCAAACTCCCATGCCTTCATCCACACTTCTGCGTATTCTTCTTTATGCCCCGATCTCCAGGCTTTTCGCTCTCTTTCGCAAAGTCGCCCCCTCGTCTAATCGCCCCTCATTTTCCATGTCCCGTGCCCCATGCCCCGTAACTTCACCCGGGAATTAATTGTATATGTATATCTGGCATATTAACTGTATAAAAAATGCTGATCAATATTAAATATTGTCAATACTTACCACTACAGCGAAACTTATGGCTGACCTCCGGGGACTGGCTCTCCCCGCACTTATTTTTTCCAATAAAACCAAGATCATTTGTAATAAAAATAAGTGCAGGGGTGCCTGTCCCCAATTGAGATACTCAGGTCAAAGGCCGGAAGGGCCTGTCCTTTCCGGCCTTTTCGTTTGCCCGGCAAAACCGGAAACCGCGGCCAATTAAGAAATATGGCAAAGTGCTTTGGCGCTTTTCTATTATCATTTATTGTTGGCAGATCTTTTTCCCTTGCCTGATTAATACAAAAAACTTAAAATTGTTGTAACAGTTTAGCCATTTGCATGTGGCATGGGGACTGGCTCCACCCGCACTTATTTTTAAAACCTGTCAATCATCCTTCAGAAAAATAAGTGCGGGGGTGCCTGTCCCCTGCTTTCCTTAA
>PWSL01000115.1 GCA_003563255.1 Desulfonatronospira sp.
CCACCCGGTAGCCGCTGACCTCGAGCATTTCCTGGAGGACCTTGAGGTTTTCAGGATAATCGTCAATTATCATCAGTGTCTTCTGCATACTGTGTCTCATTTTGTTCCTCCACTTGCTTAAGCCAGGATTCAATTCCCTGGTAGTCATAGTTCCGGATCATCTTCAGCAGAGTATCTGCTGCATCAGGATCTGTCCTGTGCAGTTTCCCGGCGGTTTCTTCCAGAACCAGGATGTCTCCCTCGGAAACGGCACGACCTAGATCTTCCAGGATATGCCCTGGCAAGCCGGGGGCAGACGGGCGAGCATGAGGTCCTGCAGCATTTTTCACCGGGGTGTCATTGCACGCATATATATACTGCAGATCAAGTCCTTTGCCCAGTTCCTCCAGGAGTTCCACATTCTGGAAGGGTTTGCGCAGATAAGCGTCGACTCCTGTATCCAGGATCTCCTGTCTGTCTTCTTCAAAGGCGCTGGCGGTGACAGCCATGATGAAACAATCCCTGCCGCCGGGAAGCCCCCTGACCCTCTCTACTGCTTCGTAGCCGTCCATGACGGGCATGCGCATGTCCATGAGCACTGCATGTGGCGGCCAGTCCTGAAATATTTCCAGGCAGTGGGCCCCGTTTTCAGCCTGGCGGGTCTCGAAGCCCATGGGCTCCAGGATGGCCTGCAGAAGGCTGCGGTTGTCCAGTCTGTCGTCCACTATGAGGATGCGCACCGGTCCTGTGCCGGGCTGGAGGCCCTGGATGATTCTTTCAGGTTTTTTTTCTGTCCTTGGCGGTCCTGTGGAGGTCTCCACCAGGATATGCACTCTGAACAGACTGCCGCGATCCTTAGTGCTGCTGACTTCTATGTCCCCGCCCATGAGCCTGGCAAAGCTGCGGCTGATGGCCAGGCCCAGGCCGGTGCCTCCTTCTTTGATGCCTTCTTCAGCCTGCTGAAAAGGTTCAAAGAGCTTCTGCTGATCAATTTCCTGGATTCCCGGCCCAGAATCCTCGACTTCAATGGTGAGACGAAGCCGGGAATCATCTTTTTCACCAGTATCCTGTGCCGGTTCAGTGCGTACCCTGCAGGCCACGCCGCCGGAACTGGTGAACTTGACGGCATTGCCCAGGAGGTTTATCACGATCTGCCTGAGCATGCCCTGGTCAGCCCGGATGTACCCGGGCAGATGGTGATCTCTTTCCAGTATGAACTGCAGACCCTTGGCCTCGGCCCTGGAGCTGAACATAAGCCCCATGTCCTCAAGCATATCCACGAGTCCGAAGTCCTCAGGGGAAGATTGAACCTGTCCGGCCTCTATCTTGGACATGTCCAGGATGTCGTTTATGAGCCGCAGCAGGTGGTTGCCGCTGCGGGTGATGGTCTTGAGATGACCGGCCTGCCTGGGAGTCAGGTCCGGGTCCTGCTCCAGGACCTGGGCAAAACCCAGGATGGCGTTCATGGGAGTGCGGATCTCGTGGCTCATATTGGCCAGGAAGGTGGTTTTGGCTTTGCTGGCTTCTTGGGCCCTGTTCCTGGCCCTGGCCAGTTCCAGGTTCTGGGTTTCCACCTCTACGGCGAATTCCTGCAGCCTGTTCTCGGCAACCTTGCGATCGGTTATGTCCCGGTTGCTGCCTCTGCGGCCCAGGTATTCACCGGTTTCGGAGAAGACTGGAGTGCAGCTGTGGCTTATCCATACTTCCCTGCCGTCCCTGGTTCTTATTCTGAAGTCGGTTTCAGAATGCGATTCCTGCTGCAGTTCATGGTCACAGGACTTGAGGCAGTTAAGCAGGGGCAGGTCATCAGGGTGGATGATGCGCCGGAAAAGATCGGGATCATATTTGAATTCCTCAGGAGTGTAGCCTGTTACCCGCATGCACGAGGGAGAAATATACAGAAAGTCCCCCTGCGGGGATCTCCAGTACTCCCAGTCATAAGTAAAATCAGCAATGGTCCGGTATTTTTCCCGGCTTTCCCGCAGGGCCTCCTGGAAGTGCATGCGACCGGTAACCTCGCTGAAGACGCCCATGCAGATATTTTCCCCCACAGCAAAGACCCTGACCTCGAAGTATTTGGCCTGGCTGGAGAGAAAGTGCTGAAAGTCGACGGGCGGGGTGCCTCTCATGGCCTGCATACAGGCCCGGTTCAGCTGAGTTGCCAGCTCCGGCAGGGCCTGCAGGGTGGACCTGCCGATAAGTTCCTGCCCGGCTATCCCAGCCATGTCTTCAAAGGCAGGATTGACCTCCTGAATAAAGAACTCCTCTTCTTTACCTGAACCAGGCTGCCTGCTCAACAGGGCGCATCCGTCGGGCATGTGCATCAAGAGCCGGTGGTAGACATGCTGCAGGTTTTTAAGCTGCAGTATGAGGCTTTGCTCATCATGACTCTTTTCCGGGCAGCGGGGCTCACTGGCAGGTGCATTCCCGGTTTTCATGTTCAGGACTCCTGGGTTAGAATGCTGCAGATCTGGTCCTCTATGGCCGTGAAGGCCTGGACAAGCTCAGGGTCGAAGTCTGTCCCCGAACCTTCCTGGATGATGCGCAGGCTCTCCTGGTGGGAAAAGGCCTTTTTGTAGGGCCGGCTGGATCGCAGGGCATCATAGACATCAGCCAGGGCCATTATCCTGGCGCTCAAGGGTATGCTTTCCCCGGACAGGCCCAGGGGATAACCGCTGCCGTTCCATTTTTCGTGGTGGTGCCAGGCGATATCTACACCCATGCTGAGAAAGGTGTTTCTGGGGTAGTGCTGCAGAGCCTTCTGCAGTGTTCTGCCTCCGATTTCACAGTGGGATTTCATTCTTTCAAATTCTTCATCGCTCAGTTTGCCCGGCTTGAGCAGGATGCTGTCGGGGATGCCGAACTTGCCTATATCGTGCAGCGGCGCGGCCCGGGAAATATTGTCTATAAAGTCGCTGTTCACCTGGGAAGCACAGGCTGATTCCCGGCTTATCTGGTGAGCCAGGGCTTTGCACAGGTTGCTTGTGCGGGTGATGTGTCCGCCGGTTTCCACGTCGCGTAGTTCCACCAGTTCCGACAAGGCATGAATGGTGGCCAGCTGGGATTCGGAAATTTCCCGGACCTTTTTTTCCACCTGGTTTTCCAGGTGCAGATTGTAGTCTTCCACCTGTTTCTGCAGGCCCCGCAGCCGGATGTGGGTGGCCACCCTGGCCTGGACCTCTTCGGGGTGAAAGGGTTTGGTTATATAATCCCCCCCGCCGGCGGCAAAGGCCTGGACCTTGTCGCTGGGATCATTGAGAGCGCTGATGAAGATGACGGGTATGTCTTTTAGTCCTTCCTGTTCCTTGAAACGCGCACAGACCTGGTAGCCGTCCAGGCCGGGCATCCTGATGTCCAGAAGGATGAGATCCGGGGGCTTGCGGGCGGCGGCCTTGAGGGCCATTCCCCCCCGGGGGAAGGCCATGACCTGGTATTCCCAGCCCTGGAGTATCTCCTGCAGAAGTTTGAGGTTGGCCGGGGTGTCGTCAATTATCATAATATTCTTTTTGTTGTTGTTCATTTGATAAACCTGTATGGTTCAAGTTTTCCGGGTTGTACTGTCCCTCGCTATGTATTGCTTGTGCAAATGCACAAAATATCGCGTTGGAATTTTTATATTGATGCAGGACATGGGTTGCGGGGACTGTCCCCCGGCCGTAAGCATTCAGGGGGTCCCCGGTGGTGATTACCGGCACCAGACCTGGAAACTGTCCCCGGGCTGGTTCAGGCATCCCCTGAATGCATACCCCTGGCCGATATCCGGAGTCTCCTCAATGGTTAAGGTTTTCTATAGGCTATATGGTTTGCCTGAACGTATGTAAAGTATCTGAAATATAGTATTTGCAAATAATAAAATGACAAAATTGTCAATTTTTAAGATCTGCAAAAAATGCTGTCTGCTCAAGGGCATTACCTGGAGAAAGAAGGGCAGGCCCGGGACTTGACTGAAACACTGCGGGATCGTGGACTTTTGAAGATATATTCATTACAGATCATGAGCGAGCAAAGCCTATAAAAAAGCACAGGTGAACGGCTGCCGGGCGGTTGTTCAACATGCCCGGGACTTTTATTCTTCAAGTCGCTGGAAAACCTGGCAAGCCCGGGGTGCATTCAGGCGATATCCTCAGCTCTCAGGAGCTGGTTGTGGACATACCAGATAACCGGAGTGATACTGGAGATGATGAAGAACAGCAGGCAGGTCAGCAGTGGTGAAGGCACAGGCCCGGACAATGTCTATGTGGCCAGGCAGCCGGTATTTGACCGGGAGATGAATATCTGGGGCTACGAGCTGTTGTTCCGGGAAGGTGCCGGGTGTAAGAGCGCCGCGTTTCAGGACGGCGACCTGGCCACCTCCAGGGTGATAGCCGATGGTTTCGGCCTGGCCACGGAATGGTTGCGGGATAATCAGCGGGTCCTGATAAATTTCCCAGCGTCCATGCTCATTGAGGGCAGTCCCAGGGCACTGCCTCCAGAGACGGCAGTGGTGGAGATTCTGGAGACCGTCAGGCCGGACAGGGAAATCCTGGAGATATGCATTCAGCTCAAGGAGGAAGGCTACAGCCTGGCTCTGGACGATTATGTGGGCAGCCCTGGTTATGAGCCCCTGCTGGAACTGGCTGACCTGGTCAAGGTTGATGTACTGGGCATGCAGGTGGATGAGCTTGAGCGGATTGTAAATGACCTGCAAAGACATAAGTGCCTGCTGTTGGCGGAAAAGGTGGAGGACCTGGAGATGTTTGATTGTTGCAGGAAACTTGGCTTTACCTATTTCCAGGGGTTTTTTTTCAGCAGGCCCCAGCTGTTATCCGGGAAAAGGCTTTCATCCAGCCGCATTGCCAAGATTAACCTGCTGCAGGAGCTTGGCCGGCCGGATCTGGATTTTACGCGCATAAGCGGGATCATCAAGGGGGATGTATCCCTTAGCTATCGGCTGCTGCGCTATATAAATTCACCGGGAATGGGGCTGACATACGATATAAAATCCATATCCCAGGCAGTCACCCTGCTAGGCCACAGAAAGATCGCAGCCTGGCTGCGGGTGCTTCTGCTGGCGGACATGGACCCCTCGCCCCGGGCCAGGGAGCTTTTGTTTTTCAGCCTGCAGAGGGCGTGGTTTCTGGAGGCGGTGTGCGACCGGGGGGAAGCGGTCTGCATGGAATCGGACTCCATGTTTCTGCTCGGGCTTTTTTCCTCCCTGGATGCTCTGCTGGCCCAGCCCATGGAGGAGATTGTGCAGAAGATTTCCCTGGATGAGCGCCTGCGTGACGTGCTTATGGGGAGAAACCCGGAGATGCAGGCCTGGCTGGACCTGGCCATGGCCGGGGAACGAGGGCAGTGGGATATAGTGGAACGGACATTAAAGCACCTGGGCGTTTCCCGGGAGGACGCCGCCCGAACCCAGAACCAGGCTACGGCCATGGCCAGGCAGTTTCTGGATCTGGTGTGAAGAGAAGGATGATTGATGATAAGGAAGGGATCTCGTACAACCACCCCCGGGGTTAAGAAGTATGGGTGTATGGGAGTAGGGGCGTGTGGGAGTAGGGGCGTATGGGAGTATGGGAGTGAAAATATCTTTACACCCACACATGGATACCCCCATACA
>PWSL01000299.1 GCA_003563255.1 Desulfonatronospira sp.
CCCATACTTTCTTCCTAAGGGAGGGGAGTTTACGCCGTGCGCGTGATCCTATCTAGAGGGGCAGGGTGTCAGTAAAAGTTACCAACATGTTTGTTTGAAATTTGTACTAAGCGCCTAATCACATCAAATTGGAGAAATCAACAATCAGTATGTTTACAGAACAGGATATTTATCTATTCAAGCAGGGTCGACATTTTCGCCTGTACCAGCACCTGGGAGCCCAGGCCGTAATGCACGGTGGAGTGCGGGGAACCTATTTCGGAGTCTGGGCACCCAATGCTGAGGCTGTTAGCGTTATCGGTGATTTTAATTACTGGGACAATGAAACTCATCAGCTCAACGTCCGGGGGGACGGTTCTGGAATCTGGGAGGGTTTTATCCCGGAGGCCATGCCCGGACAGAAATACAAGTACCACATCCGTTCCAGATTTCACGGATACCGGGTGGACAAGGGAGACCCCTTTGGGTTTTTCTGGGAGACCGCGCCCAGTACCGCCTCCATCATCTGGCAGATGGATTACAGCTGGGGAGATGGGGATTGGATGGACAGGCGACACGAAATAAACAGGCAGGACAAACCGCTCAGTATCTACGAAATGCACCTGGGTTCATGGGTCCGGGACCCTGGTAACCCCGAACGGCTGCTTGGATACCGGGAACTCGCGGAAAGACTTCCAGGCTATCTTCAGGATATGGGATTCACCCATGTAGAATTCATGCCTGTAGCTGAACATCCCTTTTACGGATCCTGGGGGTACCAGATACTCGGGTTTTTCGCCCCAACCAGCCGCTACGGAACACCGCAGGATTTCATGTACCTGATAGATACCCTGCACCAGCACGGTATAGGTGTCATACTGGACTGGGTGCCCTCCCACTTTCCCACCGACGAAGTAGGGCTGGGTTACTTCGATGGAACCCACCTCTACGAGCATATGGACCAGCGCAAGGGCTTTCATCCCGAATGGAAGAGCTATATCTTCAATTACGGTCGCAACGAAGTGGTCAACTTTCTCATCAGCAATGCCATGTTCTGGCTGGATTATTACCATATTGACGGACTGCGCCTGGATGCTGTAGCTTCTATGCTTTACCTTGATTACGCCCGCAACCAGGGAGAATGGGAACCCAACGAATTCGGCGGCAATGAAAACCTTGACGCAATCAGTTTTCTAAAAGCCCTGAACAGCGAGGTTTACCGCTCTTATCCGGATGTACAGACCTTTGCCGAGGAATCCACTTCCTGGCCCATGGTATCCCGGCCGACATATCTGGGTGGCCTGGGATTCGGGTATAAGTGGAACATGGGCTGGATGAACGACACTCTGAGTTACATGAGCAAAGAATCAGTACACCGCAAATATCACCATAACCAGATGACCTTCAGTATCTGGTACGCCTTTACCGAAAATTTTGTTTTGCCTCTGTCCCATGATGAAGTGGTGCACCTCAAAGGCTCCCTGGTCAAGAAAATGCCCGGGGACGACTGGCAGAAGCTCGCCAACCTGCGTCTTTTGCTGGGATATATGTACGCCCATCCTGGAAAAAAACTTCTTTTCATGGGGTCTGAACTGGCCCAGTGGGTGGAATGGGACCACGACAAAAGCCTGGACTGGCATCTTCTGCAGTTTGATAGACATCAGCAGATCCAGCAATGGCTGCGTGAAGTCAATGCTTTATACCGAAGCCGACCCCAGCTTTACGAACTGGATTTTGATCCCAGAGGTTTTTCCTGGATAGACTGCACTGATGCCGACAACAGCGTGCTGTCTTTTATCCGCATGGATAAAAACCGGACTGCTCTGGCCATGGCAGCCAACTTCACTCCTGTACCCAGGCATGAATACATACTGGGCCTGCCTGGAGCCGGGCCCTGGAAAGAAGTACTGAACAGCGACGATTCCAGGTTCGGAGGTTCGCACCAGGTAAATCCGGATATTTATCACGCCGAGGCTGTTCCTTCCCATGGTTTTTCCCACCGCCTGCACCTGACCCTGCCCCCGCTGGGAATCATATTCCTGGAGCAGACCGCATGAAAAGACTAAGCGGAATACTACTGCATATCTCTTCGCTTCAAGGTCCTTACGGGGTGGGAGATCTGGGCCCTGGAGCCTACAGGTTTGTGGATTTTCTAGCCGACAGCAGGCAGAAAATGTGGCAGATCCTGCCCCTGAATCCAACAACTCCAGGTACCGGTAATTCACCCTATTCCAGCTACAGTGCCTTTGCCGGCAACACCCTTTTTATCGATCCGGAGAATCTCAGAGATAGAGGTCTTATAGATCCCGACGATATAAACAACTTGCCCGCTTTTCCAGAACATCGCACTGACTACGACCAGGCCGGAGAGTTCAAAACCGGACTGTTACACAAGGCCTTTGAGCGCAGCAGACATAACCTGACAAATGGATCCAGATTTGAGCTTTTCTGCCGCAACCATGCTTTCTGGCTGGATGATTTTGCCCTTTTTATTTCCCTGAAAAATTATTTCAACGGCGCTCCCTGGTTTAAATGGCCGACACAAATTAAGCATCGCCGACCGGAAGCCATGGAAGAGTTCCGTAAATCACTTTCTGATAATATTCAGAGGGAAAAGTTCTTTCAGTATCTTTTTTTCAGCCAGTGGCAGAAACTTAAAACCTACGCAAACAACAGGAATATCATTATTTTTGGAGATCTGCCCATATATGTCAGTCGTGACAGCTGTGATGTCTGGTCCAATCCGCAGCTGTTTCTTCTGGACCAGGATAAAAACCCCACTTATGTGGCAGGAGCACCTCCGGATTATTTCAGTGAAACAGGTCAGCTATGGGGAAATCCCATTTACGACTGGAATCAATGCCGCCTGGAAAATTACCAGTGGTGGATCAAGCGCATACAACAGAACCTGGTAATGTTCGATTTTTTGAGATTTGATCATTTCCGGGGATTTGCATCCTACTGGAGTATACCGGCCGGATCCAGGACAGCAAAAGAAGGAAAATGGGAGACAGGTCCCGGGGATCACTTCTGGTCCGCCCTGACCAGTGAGATATCTCCGGCCCACTTTGTAGCTGAAGATCTGGGCTATATCACCCCTGATGTGCTGGAATTACGGGATAGATACGGTCTGCCGGGAATGAAGATCCTGCAGTTCGCCTTCGGCAGCGACATGCCTACCAATCCTTATATTCCGCACAATCATGTCCCCAACTGCGTTGTCTATCCCGGCACCCATGACAACAACACCGTCAGAGGCTGGTTTGACAGCGAACTGGATGCTGAGGCCTTAACCAGGCTGAAGGAATATACCGGGCGGGACCTTCATTCACAAAACATCGCCCGGGAGATGATCCGCATGGCCATGTCTTCAACAGCCTGTTACTGTGTGCTGCCGATGCAGGATATTCTGGGCCTGGACGGACGTTTTCGCATGAACACTCCGGCCGTTGCCAGGGGCAACTGGGAATGGAGGTTAAAAAATGGAGAAATTAACATTGAAATCAAAGATTTTTTGCTCTACTTTACAAATCTCTACGGAAGAGATAAACACGAAGCTGATGTAGCTGATTCAACATCCCGGGATCAATAAGCTTGATAAACAGAGGGGGGAAATAAAAATGAACGTATTGAGATTAATATTTTTGTTGCTGGTTTTTGGCGCTGTCATGCTGGGCCTGAGTCAAAACACCGAAACCCTTGGGCTCAAGTCCCCTCTGGAGCTTGACTTGTGGATCTGGCACCTCAAATCCCCTGAAATGGCCATGTACGTCTTTATATTCCTCTGTTTTATTCTGGGCGTCATTTTTGGAGTGATTACCTTTTTTCCAGCCAATAAAGAAGTCAGACAGCAATTGAAAATAATGCGTAATAAACTCAGGCTGGTTCAGGAAGATTTCAGGACCGCCGAACTGGAACGTGCCAGGGAGATAATGAAGCGTCAGGAAAAGGTCGCTCCTGAAGAGGAGGCCTTCAGGGAGGAGGTTGTCAGCAAAGCCTCATTCCGGGCCTGGGGCAAGGCAGCCATGGCAGGCTGTGTATTGCTGTTCGTGATTCTTGTTGCACTCTACTACTATGGACACACCGAGTTTGAAAAAGTTCATGAACAGGCTGCCCAGTCAGAAGAAAATATCACCAGGATGATTGAGGATACCAGGAGCAGTCATGAAACTCTGGACCAGGACTTCAGGGCCGCGGATGATAAGCTTGAACAACTGGACCAGGACTTCAGGACCGCGGATACCAAGCTGAACGAACTCAGCCGGGACTTCAGGGTGGCGGCCGATAAACTGGAAACCCTGGACCAGGACTTCAGGGTGGCTGAAACAAAACTGGAAACCCTGGACCAGGACTTCAGGGTGGCTGAAACAAAACTGGACGAACTGGCCCGGGATTTCAGAGAAGAGACCGCTGAACTGCGGGAAACCACTGGCAGCATGCAGGAGATGCTCGATAAGCACTCCAGCGAAATCAGTGAATTGCAGCTTATCCCGGAGGAGACCAGAGAGTTTTTGACAATAATGCAGCTGGAGCAGTATCTTCAGACCCTGGAATACCTGGAAAAAAGTGCTGATACCGAAGCAGGCAGGCAGCTTCTACAGGAGGCCGCCGATAATATCAGGGAAGCCCTGCAGCACTACCGGGACAGTTCAGATTAATCCTGAATCGACAGGTACTTAAGCCTTGCATTAACCGCTTCTGGATTGGGATGGATCTCTTTTATTTTTTTTAGAATTTCACCGGCCAGACCAGATTCATTCCTTTCCAGAAGAACCTCCGCCTGAAGAATACCGGCCATAGCCAGGTAATCATTCCCGGCATCAATACTCAAGGCTCTGGCCAGACTGATTTCAGCCTGATCCAGAAAGCCTTCCAGGTAATAAGACTTGCCCCGGGTGTAGTGAATCCTGGAACATAAATCCGCATCAATATCCCCTGAGCAATCTTTAAATTCCATTAATATTTCACGGGCTTCACGAAACTCACCCAGGCTGATGGCAACACCTGCATATTTCAATGACGACTGTTTTTTATCTCGAACCGTGGGAGCAAGCATTATACTTGTATTCCAGGCCCGAAGACTTTCCCTGGGTTTCCCAAGCCTATAGTAGACTTCAGCTGATCTTGAGCTGATAACCCATAATTTATCCTGGTCCTGATGGTATTCCATCTGCATGGCTTTTAATATATCCAGAGCACCGTAAAGATCCCTGAATACATCCATCCTTAAACTTAAAAGCCTGTTCCAGGCTGCATATCTTTTTGTGCCGTATTCATTTTTATCCAGGTATTCCAGGTACAGCATTCTGGCTTGGTTGAACCGCCCTGTAGCGAAATATTTTTCAGCTTCATTAAAGACGGCATCTTCTTCCTTTTCAAGGCATCCAGAAATCAGCAACAATACCAGTCCCAAAAAAAATATTCCAAGCAATATTTTCATATCAAAGCTTCCCAGGCCTGGGGACTGTCCCACGCTAAGTACTCACTATGCGGGTTCCCATAACCTTGCGTTTGACATTTTTTATTTTTGCAGGAAAGGTGTCGCGGGGACTGTCCCCGGGCCGGTTCCGGCCAACCCCCTGAATGTTTACGACAGA
>PWSL01000412.1 GCA_003563255.1 Desulfonatronospira sp.
CTGTCTGGCCTGTCTGACTTGTCTGAACTGTCTGGCTGGGCGGGCCATCCCTGCCCCCGTACCTGGACCAGACTTAACAGCTCCGGCCTCCGGTATCTTCCTGCATTATTGCACTTAATCAGTGTAAGAGTCAAAATCCATGCCTCTCCATCCTGCATTATTCATCGCATCACGGTGCGGAGCCCGGGATAACGCTCATTCCTGGGTTGCTTGTCCTATTTATGTTGCCCCACAGGCACATGTTTTTCATATTCCAGATCTTCGTGCTTAAAGGCTATTCTTACCCGGCCCGGCAGATCATCCTGAACCCAGTCTTCATCAGCCAACCTGCCCCTTTCATGCAGTCGCTGATCCGGCAGTTCCAGCTCCAGACCGGCAAAAGGCTGAAATTCCTCAGGGGAGTAGGAAATATTCCAGTCTTCTATCCTGTCCAGCACCTTGACACTTTTTTCAGCAAAGTATGAACCAGGCTGGTAATGCTCTCTTTCAAATTCTGTGCCCCGTCTGAAGCTATCCACGGCTTCAACAAATTCTTTGCCTGGTCTGGGTGACTTAAAGATAAACAGGCACCGGCCATCGCTTTCCTGACAGCTATCCAGGTAAAGGACACTGAAAAAAAGAGCTGATCCTGCTCCGCCAATCGCCCCTGTGCCGTTGCGGGTTACGTAAAATATTGAGTCCGGCCCGCCTGCAAAAAGAAGAGTTGAGCCTTCGCTCCAGTTAATATCATAGCTTACGGCTCTGGAAATGTCATCCTGTATCAGTCTCAAAGCAGCCTCAAGCCTGACGGCCTTTTCAGTTTGCCGGTCATCACTATCCCAGACCCTGACTCCAATGGAAAAGGCCTGATACAAAGTCAACACTACCAGAGAAACAATGGTCATGGCAACCACCAGTTCAAGCAGGGTAAAGCCCGAGCTTTTGTGGTATATTGTCATCTGATTTATATCCTCTGTCCCGCACCTGCCTGGGGAGCTTGTTAATTAAACTCACTGAAATTTTACTAAAGCGGAATTTATTTGTTGACCTCCAGGGACTGGCTCTTTTGCCGCCGAGGTTTTGGAGCAATGGCAAATTGACAACCAGCAAAAGTGCCTGTCCCCGATTGAGACAGGTTATTACATTTTTTATAAATTGCGCTGTAGTGTTAATAGCTTTATAAAAAAACATGATTTCAGATAGTTACACTGCAAACACCTATGGACATTTTAGATTTTGAAAATGCAGTAAATCCAGAGTGTTGTACGATAACTTTTGACTGTCGTATCTGTTTAGCGTTTTTAAGGAAAGCAGGAGACTGGCACCACCGCACTTATTTTTCTTAAGAATGTTTAACGGAATTTTAAAAATAAGTGCGGGAAGAGCCAGTCCCCATGCCACATGCAAAGCGCTGAACAGATACTGACTGTCCAGATTACAAAGGCCCTGTGTATTGGATGAAGACATCTCTCGCCAGAGGCGTGACAGGCAGGGTATGAGGAGTAAGTCTGACCGCTGACTTCTGTCATGCGTCTTGGCCTGATGAAAAGGAAATTTTGCAGTCGCACCCTACTGTGTATATTGGAAGTGACGTCTCTTGAAATCCTGGTCGAAAAAACCCGTTTCATGCTGTACATAACGAAGCAAAGTCCACTTTCTGCCCTGATGGTACTGGTACTCAAATACATACCTGTACAGATCGCTGCCTACCTGCAGCTGGTCATCAGAATGCGCCCTGGTCTGTTCAGTATCCACCTGTTCTATGTGCAGTCTCCAGTCTCCATGGTTATCCTCACCTTCCCATTCAAAATTGCTGTCTCGGACATCTGCTGCCAGAATTGCATTGAATTTCTGATTTACATGGACTGTTTCCACCGTCCTTTGCATAGAAGCAAACTCAAGCTTCAGGCCCGCGGACAGCACCTGGAAAAAAACCGCCACTGTCATTCCGGTTATGACCAAGGCAACCAGGACTTCCAGTAAAGTGAACCCCTCTTTATTATTCAAGGCTTGTCTGTGCAATCAGGTATCCAGATGTTTTCTTTTGGTCTGGTGTATAGTAAAGGCCTCAAAGAACGGCAGACCGGCCGGCTACCCTTCGTCCAGACTGAAGCTGATCCTGCCCAGGAATGGATCCACCACAGGAAACAGCCTGAACTCGCCTGAAGTGACCACAAAATCATCCACCACCATAGATCCGTCAGCAAAGAATATTGCAAATGCGCTTTCACCATCTCGAGCATCTTCAAAAACAAGCTGCACACCTTGAGGTGCTTTAATTGTTTTCCCTCGAAGAGTCTCCTGAACTGATGCAGCCTCTGGGTTGTACTCACACAAATTATCACGCCCTTCCAGAATTGCATGGCTTCTGGCAGTACGCATAAACTGAGACAGTTCTGAGGCAAAGGCCCTGGCTTCAATGGCTTCTTTCTGGCGGAAATTCATCCCGAAAAAAAGCCCGCCGGCAACGCTGATTATCAGCAGCACAACTAGAAGCTCCAGTAGTGAAAAGCCCCTGGAACTACTGCGTCCGGGTATTGAAAACATGGGACGATCCAGTGCAGTTGCCTGACTCAGTTTTCCCAACTCCTGACCTCTGCGCTGTCGCCTTCCCCTCCAGGTTCGCCGTCAGCCCCGTAAGACCACAGATCGTATTCACCATGGTCACCAGGGGATTTGTACTGGTATTCATTTCCCCAGGGATCTTTGGGAATATTCCGGTTTAAATAGGGGCCATTCCAGTTTCTCACGCCCGAGGGCTCTCTTCTCAGGGCGTCCAGTCCCTGTTCTGTGGTGGGATAGCGACCAACGTCCAGACGATAGGAGTCCAGGGCGGTTCCCAGAAGCTCTATCTGGGATTTGGCCGTACTGACCCGGGCGTCGTCCACATGTCCGAAAAGCCTCGGTCCCACCAGTGAAGCCAGAAGCCCCAGAATGATCATAACGATCAAAAGCTCGATAAGGGAAAAGCCCCGCTGGTGTTTTCTCATGGGATAGTTTGCACTGTTTTTCATTTTTTTATTTACCTCCATATCAATGTCTGGTGTAGTATCAACTGTATTATCCAAATTCTGTCTGGCGATCAAATACCAGCCATGCGGTCAACCCTTGCAGGAAAGTTGATCACGGCTTCCTGCCCAGCCTCCGGACCGTTAGACCCGTGCCTGCGGGCCGGGAATGAAGGAAATATCCTGACACCGTCCACGCGAGGCGTCTGACAGGCGGTTACAGAAGTAAGTTACCGATAAAGTCTTGAGCGTCAAAGGCTTCCGAGCGTGCCTGGTTCATATGCCCAGTTCGTTAAGTGTAAACACCGCCAGCAGCATGGAAACCACCATGGCTCCAATTACAAGCCCCATAACAAGTATTATCAGTGGTTCAAACAAAGAGGTAAAGGACTTTATTGCAGCCTTGAGATCCTTGTCATACATATCTCCTACTTTTTCAAGCATGGCCGGCATATTTCCCGACTCTTCCCCCACTCCCAGCATGTTTACAGCCAGGGAGGGAAAGACCTTGTGATTCTCAAGGGACACTGAAAGCATACGCCCCTGTTTCAAGTCCTCATAAACCAGTGTCAGGGAAGATTTTAGGGTATTGTTGGATATGACGCCTTTGACAATATTCATGGCAGCCAGAATGGACACTCCGCTATTGAGCAGTGTGCCCAGTGTTTTGGAAAAACGGGCTATTTCGATTTTCAGGATAATGGGACCGATCATGGGCATTCCCAGCTTGAATCTGTCCCACCATTCTCTGCCCCCAGGGGTCGATATGACATATTTGAACAGAATCAGCGAGCCGGCCACAATTAAAAACAACAGCCACCAGTGGTTTTGAAGAAAATCACCAGCAACCAGCATGATGCTGGTGGCGGTTGGCAGGTCCACCCCCATATCTTCAAATATGTCTGCAAACCTTGGTATTACCACAGTAAGCATTACCAGGATGGATGCAATGGCTGTCAGCCCCAGAATTGCAGGGTAAATCATGGAGGAAACAAGATAGTCCTTGAGTTCCTGGATTTCGCTCAAAAACTCTGCCACCCGGTCCAGGACCACGTCCAGGACACCCCCTGTTTCCCCGGCCCTGACCATGTTTATAAAAACCACTGGAAAAACATCCGGATGTTTGGCCAGGGCCTGATGTAATGTACTGCCCTCTCTTATGTGGTTGTGTACATCACTTATTACAGTTGCAAAAGCTTTATTTTCAGTAAGATCATGAAGAATGGACAGGCATTTATTCAGGGTTATCCCTGCCTTGAGCATTGTGGCTAAATGCTCTGAAAACATAATAAGATCCTTGGTCCTGACCCTGCGCCGGATGCTCAATTTTAAGGCTGCAAGCCTGGAAAAAGGATTCTTGACGGCGGTGTCTGTATCGTACAGGTTTTCAGCAGCATCAGACCTCCAGGCATCCGCCTGTCCCAGGGTGGATACAGACAAGGGTATAAGTCCCTGCGCCTGCAACCGGGCCACGGCTTTTTTATGACTCTCTGCAATCACTTTTCCGTGACGGACTTTGCCTTCATGCGTGGCCGCCTTATACTGAAATTCCATATTATCCTGAGGGGTTAAAGCTAAAGTAAAACTGTTTAATTGTAATCATGCAGGGGGTCCCCGGTGGTGACTAATGGCACAAGGCCAGGGGACTGTCCCCCGCTAAGTCATGATTATGCAGCTTCACAAAATTTCGCGTCTATACTTTTTGTACTTGTGCATGAAAAGTGTCGCGGGGACTGTCCCCCTGGCCGGTACCTGCCCCCTGAATAGTTAGGCTAAGCCTAATCATCACTCATTGCATCTTTGCAACCGGGTTCTGAACTCTTGAGCCTTGTGTCCCTGCCTTCCCGGCCCTGTTCATAAATCGCCAGACGCTGCATGAGCACCCGGATCTTATGTTCCTGCCTGGAACGGTCAATATCCATAAACAAAAGCTTGATCAAAACCAGGCACCAACTCAGAAATATCAGGATAACAGGTGGATATCCTATTCCCAAAATTTGACCGAAATAGTTCACCACACCAGGAAAAACCCCCACAAAAACCAACCCGGCAGCTACAAAAAACCACCAGAGGACATAATTTGCTGATAAAGCATCCCGCCTGACAAGGCGGATAATCATTACAGCAGTAGCTATCCCCAGGATAGCGGTAAAAATATTGTAGGCCGGGATCACTGATGGTTCAACCTTTGCGTTTGACTTTTTGTCTATACTTGCAGGCGGAAAGAGAGGTGGTCACTGTCATGTATTTTGCTACTTTAAACCAGTTATTGAATACCCTTGAATGTCCGCTTTTTCTAGGAAGCATTTCAACGGGTACCTCTTTGATTGTTAAACCGAATTTTTTCAGGAGAAGAATGGCTCCGATATCCTGATAGTCAAACAAGTAAGCCCTTTTGTCCAGCATCAAACGCATGGCCCGGCGGTTGTAGACCCGGAGGCCTGACGTTAGATCCTGCAGTTCAGTCTCACTGATGCTGCGAAACCAGCTCCAGGCAAAGCGTCGCATGCGGCTGACTCTTTTTGGGCAGGATCCAATTAATACATCGTATATCTTCAGATATTCATAGCGCAACAGGTTTTGA
>PWSL01000136.1 GCA_003563255.1 Desulfonatronospira sp.
CCCCGCACTTATTTTTCTGAAGGATGATTGACAGGTTTTAAAAATAAGTGCGGGGAGAGCCAGTCCCCGGAGGTGAATAAATAAGTTTCGCTGTAGTGCTAAAAAACAAAGAAAAAAATAGCCGCTGTAATCTCAAAAGGGGTGCGGAATGTAGGCTCTATGGACATCTCATCCAGCAATCCTGTTTTTTGAGATAGCAATGCCAAATTGTGTGTTCGGGGAGGAATAGCAGAAAACACTTAATGAAAAGGCAGCCTTTCCTGATCCATGCCGTACTTGTGCAGCAGGGAATATACGGTCTTGCGGGAGACCCCCAGGAGCCGGGCAGTCTCTGTTTTATTACCTGAGGCCCGGTCCATGGCATCCTGCAGAGCCTTTTTTTCCCGCTCTTCCAGGGTGGGGAATTCTCCTGTGCCGCTGGCCAGCCAGCCTGGAAGGTCTGCCGGGCGGATCATAGGTGCTGGGGCAGTGTCAGCCAGGGTATGCACCAGGTTGCGCAGTTCACGCGCATTGCCCGGCCAGTAGTATCCGCACAGCAGTTCCATGCTCCTGGGAGACAGCTGACGGGGACGTTGCCTGGAGAGCATGTTGTATTCTTCCAGGAAATGCTCGGCCAGGATAGAAATATCCTCGGTGCGCTCCCTCAGGGGAGGGATGTAGATGACTGTTTCGCAGAGTCGAAAGAAAAGGTCCTCCCTGAACAGACCCTTTTGCACCATGGCCTCCAGGTCCTGGTTGGCTGCGGCCAGAATCTTGGCTTCAATGGACCGGGGCTGGGAATCGCCCACCCTGATGACTTCCCTGCATTCCAGCACCCTGAGCAGTGCAGTCTGCATCCGGGGTGGAGCCGTCTCGATCTCATCCAGCAGGATTACCCCGTTGCCCGCAGCTTCAAAATAGCCTTTCTTGTTTCTTGATGCCCCGGTAAAGGCACCCTTGCAATGTCCGTAGAGTTCACTTTCCACCAGGGAAGGCGAGACATTGGGGCAGTTGACAATTGTGAATAAGCCCCGGCCCCTCAGCTCATGTATGGCTCTGGCCGCAAGATCCTTGCCTGTGCCGGTCTCTCCCATGAGCAACACCACCCTGTCCGTACCGGCCGTTGCCCTGATCCGGCTGTAGACATCACCCATGGCCCGGCTTGCCCCGCGCAGTCCGCACAACCCGCCAGGGCCGCCCCCGGCCAGGCGTTGCTCCGCCTCACTGAGCCTGTTGCGCAATTCTTCTTCACGCAGGACCTCATCCGTGATCTCCTGGAACATGAGGACCACCTGACTGACGCGACCTTCCGGACCGGGTACCGGTGAGGATGTCAGGCGGAATATCTGCTCACCGCCATTGTGCTTTCTGCGTTTAATGCTCTTATGCACGCGGCGGTTTTCAAAAGAAGAGATACAGGGGCAGTCGCTGCAAACCATTTTGCTGACGGTATGGCAAAAGACCTGATAGCAATAGGGGGTGTTCTCGGGGCGAAGCCCGGGGAACCACTGCCTGAGCCTGGGATTGGCGCTGGTAATGCGCATTTTTTCATCAATAACAGCCACTCCCATGGCAATATTCTCAGCAATGACCCGGTAGCGGGCCTCGCTTTCCTGAAGTTCCTTACTGGTCTGCTGTCTTGACATGACATTGACCATGACCTCGGCCATAAAGCCCAGCAGGTATATTTCAGTGTCTGAAAAAACTTTTCCCTTCCTGACTGCGTCAAAGCCGACAAAACCCAGACAAGCCCGGTTGTCCATCAAAGGGATGGAAACTATGGACTTGATACCCTGATCCTCAAAGTGTGAGCGCATGCCAGGATTTTCACTCAACTCGCCGACATCAGGGATATGAACACTCTCGCCCCGTTCATGGGCCGGCATGATTTCAGAAATAAGATCAAAGGGCACAGCCTGGAGGTTGCCGATTTCCGGTTTTATGTCTTCAGCGCACCATTCGTGCGTGTTCACTGCAATTTTACGGACATAGTCATAATTGAAAAGGTAAACCCGGTCTACTTCCACAGACCTGCCTACAGCTTCCAGAAGCCGGCTTATTGTGTGGTCGAAATCATCCAGGGGAGCATTGATGGAGTCGGCCGCCAGCTCCATAAGCAGTCCTTCCAGGGCCTTCTGCTTGATTATGGCCCGCTCGGCCTCTTTACGCTGGGTGATATCCTGCACAAAGCCGACCACCCGCAATGGATTGCCCGCCTCATCATATACAACCCCGGCTGATTCCCTGACCCAGCAGATCTGACCATCCTTTTTGACTATGCGATGGTCGTATTCCAGAGTAAGGCCTTCCTTCATTTCAATAATGGGCCGGTTTGTGCTGATCACGTACTCCCTGTCGTCAGGGTGCACCCGGTCCAGAAACGCCTGATAAGTCCCCTCGAATCCGCCTTCCTGCAGACCGAACAGGGCCTCACACTCCTTTGACCAGAACAGGGTGCCCTGGTCCATGTCGTATTCCCAGACTCCTGACTGGGTCAAAGTCTGGGCCCAGGACAGCCTGGACTGACTGGTCAGCAGTTCTTTTTGCGCATATTTTAAATCCGTAATATCCAGAGCGCTGCCAACCAGTTTTACCGGTCGGCCGTTGATTACAACCGGAGTCAGCCTGGTCAGCCAGGTCCTTTCACCGGCCGGAAGAAGCAGTATTTCTTCATAGCTGATGTTCTGCTGCAGTTCGAAACACTTGCGATAATTATCCTCTATCCGGGCACCGAGTTCCGGCCCAAAGGCCTGCACTGGTGTTTTACCTCTGATGTCCCGCAGGTCCAGCCCGGTTTTTTCCTGATGGTAAACGTTCAGTCTCTCGATAATAAAACGGCCCTGGGGGTCGATATCAATCAAAAAGAGTGCACTTTGGACATTATTGAAGATGGTTTCATATTCTGTCAGGAGAGCGCGCCGCTCAACAGCAGCCTGTTCAAGAAGATCGGCATTGAGCTTGAGATTTAGCTGGGTGCGCACCCTGGCCCGGACTATGAGGGGATTGAAGGGTTTGGTAATGTAATCAGCAGCACCGAGCCTGAAACCGAGTTCTTCGTCCTCGTCCTGGTCCATGGCGGTGACGAAGATCACCGGGATGTCGCTGGTTTTGGCATCAGCCTTGAGGCGGCGGCAGACCTCGTAACCGTCCATGTCCGGCATCATGATGTCCAGCAGGATCAGGTCCGGCAGGGTCTTGCCATGGACAATTTCCAGGGCCGTGGTACCGCCCGCGGCCACCAGTACGCGGTAGTCATCATGAAGCAGAGCACTCAGGGTTTTTAGATTCGCCGGCTGATCGTCCACGATGAGGACGACAGGTTTTGGGGGTGTCTGCTGCACATACATATCCATGATGCATCCTTTAATAAAGGGTAACAGTTTAGCCATTTGCATGTTGCACGGCTTCCTGCCCGGAGGCATACAGCCCGGAGGGGGACTGGCTCTCCCAGCCCTTGTTTTATTAAGTCTGTGTTTTACATCAACAACAAAACAAGGGCTGGGGTGCCTGTCCCCTGCTTTCCTTAGAAAAGGCTAAACTGTTACAATCTTGAGAGTTCAAAGTTCTTGGTTCTTCGTTCCTGGTTGTAAGAAATTATGTCAATGAATTTGGATAAATACATAGCCTGACCCGAAAGACATATTGATCTGTCAAAAAAACTAATAAAAACAGATGATTACAAAAAAACTTTTGACTGTTCAGTTACAATAAAGGTATTGCAATGCCATTTCCGGCCTTGCGCCATTAGTCACCACCGAGGCCCCCCTGATAAGGTTACAACAGCGGATTATACTTTCTCCCACTCAAAACTGACCACATTGCGATCCTGACTGGAAAATTCCACGCCGATGAGATATATTTCCTGGCCGGTGAATTTTTCAGCATAACCCCTGTTCTTGATCTGATCCAGGGATTTTCCCTGACCGGTCAGTTCCACCACCTTGAATTCAAGGATGTAAATCCTGCCCTCAAAACGAATACACAAATCCAGACGTCCCTTGTTGGTTGTCTCCTCGGCCTGAACGTCCAGTCCCAGAGCTGCAAAATAGCAGTAAACAATAGATGCGTAATAACCTTCGTAGCCTGCCAGCTGGTTTTTACGGTACCAGTCATGGGGAATGGAAGCAAAAAAGGCATGAAAAATATCACCCAGACTGTCCAGATCATTGGACAGCAGAGCATCAAAAGCTGAAAACTTGGCATTCTCAGACTCTGCCAAAGTTCCGGTAAGGTAAGTAAGCAGCGAATCAGCAAGGCTCTGTTTGACCTCAAGGTTTGGATAACTCAGATTGAATCTCCTTAAGCCGGCGGTCTGCTGAACTGCTTTTATTGTCAGATACCCGGTTTGAAAAAGCAGAGTCTCAATCTCTATCATATCAAGATCAAAACTGCCCATAAGCTTTTCGCTGGCTTTTATGGATTCTAAGGATGGAATGGCATATTTTCTGGAATGGAGAAGCTTTATGAGAAAGCTGGGAGTACCCGTTTCAAACCAGTAGTTGGAGAATTCTTTTGATTTTAAGTAAAGTAGAATATCAAAGGGATTATATACCTCTTGCCCCAGCCAGTTGTAGCCGTTGTACCAGAGTTTGACCTGGGCCAGATCAACTCCTTCTAAATAACCGGAAAAAACCGTTTCCAGTTCATTCTGAGTGTATCCGCACATCGCAGAGAAAGTTTTATCAAGAGTAATATCCTCTAAGTTGTTTAATCCACTGAATAAAGACACTTTGCTGAATTTTGATACTCCGGTAATGAGCACAAATTCTATGTAAGGATCTGCGTCCTTGATAACTGAATAGTAATTCTTAAGTTCTTCCCGGATGTCTGCGGCTGTATCCCTGTTTTCAACATTGTCCAGTATGGGCTTGTCATACTCATCCACCAGGATGACCACCTTTTGGTCGTATTTTTCACTCAAAAAGTAAATTATCTTGAGAAATTTTTCCCTTAAATCATCTTCATGTATAATCAGTTCATATTCATGTTCATGACTTTCCAGGATGGCTTTGAAGCGAATGTGCAAGTCTTTAATATCACGCAGGACCCCTGATCCAAAGCTGATATGCACCACAGGATGAACTGAGTTCCAGTCCCAGTTTTCCTGCAAATACAACCCTTGAAACAAATCTTTCTTCCCCTGGTAGGCAGCCTTGATGGTGCTTAAAAGAAGGCTTTTGCCGAATCGACGGGGGCGGGAAAGAAAGTAGTATTTACCCTGAGAGGTCAATTGTTTAATATATGGGGTCTTGTCCACATAAGAGTATCCTTCCAGAATCAAATTCTCAAAAGTTTGAATTCCAATGGGCAGTTTCTTCATGATAATTTGTCCAAGATGTTTCAAGTAAGAGCAATTACATTAACACTAAAGCGGGCCGTGCCCGCGAACCAAAAACATATTCTCACGCAAAGGCGCTAAGGTCGCCAAGGAAGACAGGATAATTTTTTGACTGCATTTCACGAGTAAGTCACTAGGCCTTTTCCTCGACCCTGTGCTGAAATAGTGGCCCCTTCGGGGCAAAAGAGACTGCCCACTTTATTGTTCCCACGCTCTGCGTGGGAACATCTTCCGGACGCTCCGCGTCCACCAA
>PWSL01000298.1 GCA_003563255.1 Desulfonatronospira sp.
TGCCGGGAGAGCCAGTCCCCCTCCGGGCTGTAAGCCTCCGGGCAGGAAGCCGTGCTCAACGCGTCCTGCAAGGGTTAACCGGATGCTGCCCCGCAGGAGCCTCTTTTTCCGCGCAGGGTCGCGGAAAAAGCCTGGTATCTTCCTTCACCTTGTCACTACAGTATCTCAATTGGGGACAGGCACTTTTGCCAATGGAAAACTGTCAACTGCTCAAAAATCCCGGCGGCAAAAGAGCCAGTCCCCGGAGGTCAATAAATAAGTTTCGCTGTAGTGTTATCCGGCCAGAAAAAAACCTCCATACCCTTGAGATACTCCCTTGCCTATATGACACAGGCTTCCAGCCATTAACACAGGCACAGTTTTTTCGGGTACCTCGACACTGATCTCTCCAATAATATACCTGGAGTTTTTGGCTTGTGAAACCTGGGAAAAATGTGAGCTTACAGGGCCTGGGTTGTCAAAAATATCCCCTTCCAGCCGCATCGTCTGGTCACCGCAGACAGACCTTAGACGCATTGCCGAAAAATACAAGATATCATCAAAAGAAGGTTCGCTTAGCACCTGTTTTTGCCGTTTCAGACAACAGGGGGTATAAAAGCTGATCCTGTGATACTTCCTGTTTTGGGTATGATATGACTCTTGAAATGATACGGGGGCTGAGCTGTTAACCGTAAATCCTTTGCTTCCAGAAAAAATCCGGTCCCAGGTGTCAGCCCGCCAGGAATAAATGCTGTTGAGCTTGAAACGTCCAAAATGCCTTTCTGCATCCTTGTACCAGCCGCCAATACCCTGCAGAAGACCACCCTGTTCCACTGCAGGTGCTAAATATTTCAGCACGTAATCAAAATGGGCACTTTCTCCCAGGAGCCTTATCTCGAAATAAAATTTTTCTCCGTGATAATATGCCGATCTGGGTCTCAGAGGGGGAATGATACAATAACTGAATGCAGAAGAGGTCAAGTCAGTCCTGAAAAAACGGACATAATCGCAGTTTTCGACCCGGCATGTTTCGCATGGGTCGTTCAGGCGGCAGGGAAAGATTTTTTTTGCTTCCCGGGCTATCAGTCCTTTGATGGTCTCTCCCCGCCGGCTGGTGAAAAACAGCAAAGGCCCGCTGACTGTACACTCAAACAGCAGGCGGTAAAAAGCGAAATCAATCTGGTTGGGAAACATAACGGGTAATCTGAAAAAGCAGCAGTCCTCGAACCGGGTCAATATCTTGTATCTGGATCCGGTCCAGCAGGTTTTTCTGCCGGGTATTGCACATGGAGTAAAATCGGCTCAACTCGTAGGTCTGATTGGTGCTGTCTTTGTGTAAAATCCCAGATATCAGTATTCTTTCTTCGGGATTAAAGGCAGACTTAATCAAAACCGCCACTGAACAAAGCCTCTCAAACAGTTCAGGGGTGAGATAATCCTCCAGGGACAGGGTTCTCATATGGGAATGGCTGAAAAAAAGCTTGATAAAAGGCTTTGTAACAGCGGCTGAGTAATATCTGGCTATGGCCGTGGCATCTGAAAAAAACATGTCCCCCGTGCCCGGAAAGACAACAGCTCCTTGCAGTTTCGAGAAGTTCAGCAAAAAGTCAGCCACCTTGTAAGAAGGTAATAAAACCACTGTTTCACTGTCGCTTATACTTTGAGCCGGCTCACCGGATAATTGCAGGTCTTTTCCTGTGAGCAGCAGCCCGGTGTTGACCCCGGCATCCGGGTAATCTGGTATTGACTGGCAGACGGGACAATATCTGCTGTTTGTTGCAGTTTCCTGCAGGCAATGCATGCACAAAGGCCTGTCAGGTCCCCAGTTACAAAGGCCTCCAGGGTTTTGCAGGCTGATATAAGCTGCAGCTTCTGTAATTGTCCGGGCTTCCAGAAACCTGGTCATTGAGGCAGGGTCAGAGCTTTTTTCAGCTCATTGTTTTCTACTTCAATGCGGAATTCAGCGATATCCAGGTCAGCCAGGCCCAGTTTGTTGAGTGAACTGAATCTCTTCTTCCAGTCGATTAAATGCGCTTCCCGAATATTTATTCTGCAGCTGCCAAAATGAAGGGCCTTGCCCTTGCCGATTTTGTGACCAAGACCCTTTTCCAGCTCTATAGCCCAGATAAGTTTTTGAAGTTCTTCTCTCTGCAGATTAGTAAAATGCACCTTGAAGCTGAACACAGATCCGGTTTTGGCATATCGGTTCAGGGAAATGTTTTTTTGAACATCTGAGGGCTCAACCCCCTGGCCGTGCCGGCTGACAGCTTCGTTTATAATGTTCGTATGTGGAAACATACGTACATCATTTACCTGCATAGATTGTGCACCTTTATAGCCGAAGCTTATTCCATGCCATTCAAACTGGTTTTTTTCATCTGACCCGGCAGGGCTGAAAGTCAGCCTGCCCATCAAGGCGGAATCACCTACCCATCCAAAAAGCTTACAGGTGTCGCAGAGTTTGTCAATTTGACTGCATTTGCTGCATGGTTTTTGCGAAAGCAGGTTGAATATCATCCTGAGGGTGCCTTTCAATGTAGATGGAGGTATGACATATTCTCTTTGCCCGACGGGCGGCTTTTGTTGATTTCCGGGAGGGGACATGGAACAAAAATCATAACCAAGAGCTTCACTGGACTGAAAGGAAGGTTCCCCGCTTTCTCGAACGTGTGTGGGGGTCAGGGCTTCCAGTTCGCAGGTAAGCATGCCGCATAGCTTGCTGTACTGCCGGTGGGAGACGAATTTTTTGGGCGTAATGAAAGGCTTTTCTGGAATTTTCATTTCACCCATTAAGTCAGAAAAGCTTTTATCCATGTTTTCAATGAACTTGTTGTTCTTCCAGATTTTATCTCCATCCACCTGATAATGCTGCCACACGTTTTCAGTACCGTTTTTTTTCACCTTCCAGCGCTTGAGGTTTTTATCCAGGGTTGACTCCGGCATACACAAAAAATCCATCTGAGTAATCCGCCCCTGAACATGACCGAAGCCGAGACTCTTTTTGCCGCCCAGGGGAATTGCTCCCAGATTTAATTCCCGAAGAAGATACATAATAAAGGCCAGGGATTTAAAATCGGCATCGGTTAAAACCAGTTCGCACCTGAAAGTAAACTCGGGTCCATATGCAAATAATGCGTTTTGCTTGGTGTTGTCCTGGGAAGTACCTGTTTTGGGATCAACGGAAATCTGATCCATGGAACGGTGTTTTTCATCTAAGAGTTTATCTTCAGACACCGGACAGGCATCTGAAAAAAAGACCCTGGCTATTGATCCCTGGCGACCGAATAAAAGACATACCGGGCAGTGTCTGTCATCACAGAACCTGTCCTGGTGGGTGGGAGT
Source organism: Desulfonatronospira sp. (assembly GCA_003563255.1). Lineage (GTDB taxonomy): Bacteria > Desulfobacterota > Desulfovibrionia > Desulfovibrionales > Desulfonatronovibrionaceae > Desulfonatronospira. The sequence goes on from PWSL01000298.1 coordinate 3,322, forward strand.
ACTCTCTTTGCAGCCTTTTCCAGCCTTTATGGTTCTGAGGATCTGCTGAGCCTTGGTTCTAAAGGCACCCTTCATGGTATTGCCGGGAATGGTTATCTCCCAGGTTGAATCTTGACCATCCCAGGTAAGAGTTCTGTAAAATATCTGGTCATAATGCTTGCCTTTTACAACCTGCCCTGACTGTTCCCTGAAATCCCGGTTGGCTTCTCTGTCTATTTCCTCATGTACTTTATTGCGGTGGGAGTGCAGAAAATCCATAAGCAGCTGGTCATTTTGAATAGCCTTGGGAAAGTTTTTCTTGAGTTGATGGATAGGAAACCTTTCATGTTCATACTTGAATTTTTTTCCGCCAGGCATGGATTCAATGTCAGATAAGTCCCGGGCTTTGCCGGTATTCAGCTCGGACATAATGTTTTGATGCTGCCGGGTTTCTTCTGTGAGGTTGTCTATCCACGAATCACGGTTTTCACTGTCGTCCTGGTTGCCCCAGGGCCAGGAAACAAGAAGCGGGCTGTCCGGAATCAAATCCAGGGTGATAATGATGTAGTTGGAATAAGCATTGAAATTTATTTTTGGACTATCTGTACGTTTGTATTGTTCGATTAACTCCCGGGAGGGTTCATCCAGCTCCAGCCTGCACTTGCCAAGGCCTTTACTTTTTTGAGCTCCAAACCAGAATCTGCCCTGGATAAGTTCCTGGAGCAATGTGGCAAATTTAAATTTATCTGCTTTGTTATCATCAAAGGTCAGAGAAAAATCGAATACAGTACCCTTGTATACGGTCTCCAGGCGGAAATTCTGGTCTTCGGCCTGAGCCATTCGATCCCGGTCAATGGCCAGCCCCATGCGTAAATCAAAGTGTGGATTCTTATCCGAGACTGAGTCGTCCAGGGTGCAGGTGACATGGGAAATAAAGTCAGGCATTTTTTCGCCGAAGAGCCTGCTCCATAAGTTTTCAAAAAGTCCCAGATTATTATTTCTAGGGTTTCTGGGATGCTGCCAGAAGCCGGTAAAAGCACTCATCATGGCTTTTGCCTGCCCGCCGATTCTGCCAGGCAGAAAAACCTCATTGTTATCTCCACGGGAAAAAATGGTTTTCCTGGAGTTGCCACGATACAAAGGTCCTTTCAGTACCAGTTTGCCATTGATTGTTTTTTTCATAGAGTATACCTCCTGCCTTTGCTTTTTGCCTTGTAATGCATTCAAAGTCAAATAAAGGCAGCGGTAAAATATAATCGCTTTCTGGATTTTGAGTTTGCCGGTAACAACTTGACTGCCTTTATTTTTTACATTGCCTTGAAATTATTAACCAGGCTTTTTCCGCGACTCTGCACGGAAAAAGAGGCCCCTTCGGGGCATCATCCGTTAACCCTTGCAGGACGCGTTGAACACGGGTGCCTGTCCCCATGAAAGCACAATGTCATCTTTTCTTGTTCCCACGCTCCAGCCTGGAGACATCGCTTTTTTGTTGCTCCAGCCACATTTTTTAAGAAGCGGCTGGTGCCGCAGGAACTAAGCGGTCCCAGGCTGGAGCCTGGGAACGACAGGTAACCAGGTAACCAGGAACCGATTTTAATTCCTGTCCCCAGTTGCCTGTTCCTTATTGACCCAGCCTTATGCTTTGTTTAAATAGAATACATCAGCATATCCAACAGGTACTTGATTAAATAAAACCACCCATCGGAATTCATACCTTTTTAACATTCATCAAGAGGTTAGCGCATTGTATTCCTTTAACAGACTGGAAATGATTCGGGCGGCCAGGGGAGAAATTGAGGCCGACCTGTTGATCGCCAACGTCAGCCTGGTCAACACCCTTTCTGGATCCATCCACCCTGCAGATGTTGCAGTAAAAGACGGGATGGTTCTAGGCTTTGGAGCATACCAGGCTGCCAGGGTGATTGACTGCCGGGGTGCTTATCTCTGTCCTGGATTTATCGAAGCCCATATCCATATTGAGTCCACTCTTCTTGCACCCCATGTATTTGCCGGGACAGTGGCCTTTATGGGTACATCCGCTGTGGTCTGCGATCCCCATGAGATAACCAATGTTCTGGGAGCTCAGGGGATTGAATATTTCATTGAGGCCACCAGGGATCTGCCGGTGGCCGTCTATTTCATGCTGCCGTCATGTGTGCCTGCCACCCACCTTGAAAGTGCCGGTGCAAAACTGGATGCCGGGAATATGCAGGATCTGCTTGCAAGGTATCCTGACAGGTTTTTGGGTCTTGGAGAGGTGATGAACTTCCCCGGGGTGATATACGGGGACGCCGGGGTGCTGAACAAGCTGGATATGGCCGGAAACATGATTATTGACGGTCACGCCCCCGGTCTTTCCGGCAAAGACCTGAACGCTTACATTCTGGCTGGAGCAGGCAGCGACCACGAATGCGTCAAGTATGAAGAGGCCCGGGAAAAGCTTGAAAACGGCATGCACGTCATGATCAGGCAGGGTACCTCCCAGCATAACCTGGTAGAGCTGCTGCCTCTGGTCAATGACCGCAACTGGCCATGCTTTTCCATGGTTTCTGATGACCGGCATCCTGAAGACCTGGCTGAGCATGGCCACCTTGATGACAACCTGCGACGGGCTGTCAGTTTCGGCCTGGATCCGGTGCGGGCGGTGCAGATGGTCAGCATCAATCCGGCCAGGTATTTCGGTCTCAGACGCCGCGGGGCTATAGCACCGGGTTTTTTTGCAGACATGGTCCTGGTTGACGACCTCAAGGGTTTTCACATCAGGCAGGTTTTTCTCAAGGGAAAAAGAGTTGAAGAGCATTCTTTTGCAGGCAGGTGTCAGGCCCCGGGAAATTCAATGCACTTCCATGAGTTGTCGGATAATTCCTTTGCTGTTCCTGTATCCGGAGAAAAAGTCCGGGCCATCGAAGTAATACCCGGTCAGATCATAACCAGGACAGCCCTGCTCAGGCCCGCTATCAAAAAAGGCAGGGCCGAAGCCGACCCTGAAAATGGCCTGGTAAAGCTGGCCGTGGTGGAAAGACACAATGCTACCGGCAATGTCGGCCTGGGCTTTGTAAAGGGCCTGGGGTTTGACAGGGGGGCGGTGGCATCAACGGTGGCCCATGACTCCCACAACCTTATTATTGCCGGAACCAATGATAAGGATATGCTTAAAGCAGCCTTTGAAGCCCGGAAAATGGGCGGAGGGCTGCTTGCAGTGCAGGACGGCAAGGTTCTGGCTGCACTGGCCCTGCCCATTGCAGGTCTTATGAGCGACCAGCACCTTGCCGGTGTTGTGGACAGCATGCATGATCTTTCCAGGGCCTGCCGCTTAATGGGCTTTGTCCATGACAACCCTTTCATGATCCTTTCATTCCTGGCCCTGCCCGTCATTCCAGAACTTAAGCTTACAGATAAAGGGCTGGTGGATGTAAACAGGTTTGAGGCAGTGGATTTGTGGGTAAAATGAAGCTTTCCTGGACAAGGCTCTTAACCCTTGCGCCTTTGTGGTTCAAATTTTCTTGTTTTTTCTGACCCCCAGTGAAACCCTGCTCCGCAGGAACGCTTTCAGCGTTGTTTATCAGGGCAGGCAGGGTTTCAGGAGTAAGTCCCCATGCTACATGCAAATGGCTAAACTGTTACGACTTTTTGCAGTCGCAAATTTTTGGGGTTGCGAACACAGCCCGAGTTTGACTGCAATATTCAAAATCTTGACTAACATGTTTCCCGACTTAAAGAATTCTGTCAGAAACTTACAGAGGCGCGGTTCAAATACTGGTTTGGAAGGGAGAAAGCGATCATGGAATACAAGGACTATTACAAGATCCTGGGTGTGGACAAAAAGGCCTCCCAGGAAGAGATCACCAAGGCCTATAAAAAACTGGCCAGAAAATATCATCCCGATTTGAACCCGGATGATCCTTCGGCTGAAAACAATTTTAAAGACGTAAACGAAGCCTATGAAGTGCTGAAGGACCCCGAAAAGAGAAGGCATTACGATGCCCTGGGTCCAGACTGGCAGCACGGACAGAATTTTCAGCCGCCGCCGGGTTATGAGAACATGCACTTTGAATTCCGCGGGGATCCCGGTGCAGCACGGGGATTCGACATGGGCGGATTCAGCGATTTTTTTGAGTCTATTTTCAGGGGATTCGATGGACAGAGCCAGGATTTCCGAAGTGCCGGCAGCCGTGGATTCAGGGGTGATCCTTTTTCTGGAAGAGGTTTTTCGTCCAAGGGACAGGACGCAGAGGCCACTCTGGAGCTTACCCTGGAAGAGGCTTACAAGGGCGGCAAAAAGAGCATCACCCTGCAGGAGCAGGTGATGGGCGCCGACGGAATGCCCCATGTGCAGAACAAGACACTGAGCGTCAACGTTCCTCAGGGAATCAAGGATGGAAGCAAGATCAGGCTGTCAGGACAGGGTGCGCCGGGACGAGGCCAGGGTGCCGCCGGAGATCTTTATCTCAAGATCAGGATAGCCCCGCATCCATATTTTAAAGTGGACGGGAATAATATTGTCTACGATCTTCCTCTGGCACCCTGGGAAGCCGTCCTTGGGGCCAAGGTCAGGATACCCACCCTGGACGGCGATGTGGAGATGAATATTCCGGCCGGCATCAGCAGCGGCCAGAAGATGCGCCTCAAGGGACGCGGCCTGGGCCGGCCGGAAGTCAAGGGCGACCAGATGGTCAGGATTATGATAAAAGTCCCCAAAAACATCACGGAAGAAGAAAAAGACCTGTGGCAACAACTCTCGAAACAATCCGGGTTCAACCCCAGGAATTAGAACAGGTTTTTTACGGAGGAAAGCATGTCCAATATTATACAGACCCGAAGACAGGGAACTTTGATAAGGGCAAACCTGATACACTGGTCCCAGTTCGTGCAGCGTACCGGGGTCTGTCCAGGTATGCTTGGTGAACTCGTTGAGATGGGCTGGGTGGAGTCCATCTGCACTTCGCCTGAGAGCTATCATTTCCCGGAAAAAGAAGTTTTTCGGGTTCAGAAACTGGTCCGCCTGTGCCGGGATTTTGAGCTGCCGACCATCGGCGGCGTGCTCATTATTGACCTGCTGGACAGAATCGAGCAGCAGGACAAGGAAATCAGGCAACTCAGAAGATTAATATAATTTGGAGGAACAGTCATGGATATAAATAAATTTACTCAGAAATCACAGGAAGCCATATCAGCCGCCCAGGAAGTGGCCATGCGCCTGGGGCACCAGCAGGTTGAGGTGGAGCACCTGTTTAAATCTCTGCTGGAGCAGGACCAGGGACTGGTTCCCAGGATTCTGCAGCAGGCCGGGTATAACCCCTCATCCATCAGCACTTCCCTGGACAAGCAGCTGGAGAAACTGCCCCGGGTGAGCGGGCCTGGAAGCCAGCCGGGGCAGATATACGTGACTCAGAGGCTGAACTCGCTTCTGCTCAAGGCCCAGGATCTGGCCAAAAACATGCAGGACGAATATGTAAGTGTGGAGCACATACTTTTGTCCATCCTGGATGAGTCCCCTTCAACCGGGGCGGGCAAGGTGATTACAGAGTACAGGATCGACAAGAACAAGGTGTTGTCGGCCCTGACCAGAGTCAGGGGCAACCAGAGGGTGACTTCGGCTTCACCGGAAGAAACCTACGATGCCCTGAAAAAATACGGCCGGGACCTGGTGGAAGAGGCCCAGGAAGGAAAGCTGGACCCGGTTATCGGCCGGGACAGCGAGATACGCCGGTGCATAAGGATCCTGTCCAGGCGGACCAAGAACAACCCGGTACTCATAGGAGAAGCCGGAGTGGGCAAGACGGCCATAGCCGAGGGTCTGGCCCAGAGGATACTGAACCGGGACGTGCCTGAAGGTCTCAAGGACAAGACCATATTCGCCCTGGACATGGGGGCCCTCATAGCCGGGGCCAAGTATCGCGGCGAGTTCGAAGAGCGCCTCAAGGCCGTGCTCAAGGAAGTGCAGCAGTCCGAGGGCCGCATCCTGCTTTTTATCGACGAAATCCACACCATCGTGGGCGCCGGCAAGGGAGAAGGCTCCATGGACGCCGGCAACCTCTTAAAACCCATGCTGGCCCGCGGGGAACTGCACTGCATAGGGGCCACAACCATCGATGAATACCGCAAGAACATCGAAAAAGATCCGGCCCTGGAGCGCCGCTTTCAGCCGGTCATGGTGGACGAGCCCAGCGTTGAGGATACCATATCCATCCTGCGCGGATTGAGGGAGCGTTTTGAAGTACATCACGGGGTGCGTATCAGCGACGGCTCTCTGGTTTCGGCGTCCACCCTGTCGCATCGCTATATATCGGACCGTTTTCTGCCGGACAAGGCCATTGATCTGATTGACGAGTCAGCGGCCAAGATCCGCAGTGAAATCGATTCCCTGCCCACGGAGCTGGACGAGATAAACCGCAAGATTATGCAGCTTGAAATCGAGCAGGAGGCTCTGAAAAGGGAGAAGGACGAGGCCTCCAGAGAAAGACTGGAAAAGCTGGGGCAGGAGCTTGCGGATCTAAAGGAGGAGCAGGCCCGGCTCAGGAGCAGGTGGGAGCGCGAAAAAGAGTCCATCAATTCCCTGCGCTCCCTGAAGGAAGAAATTGAGCGTACCAAGCTGGATATTGAAAACGCAGAAAGGGCCTACGACCTGAACAAGGCGGCGGAACTGCGCTACGGCAAGCTGAACCAGCTTGAAAGGGAGCTTGCAGCGAAGGAATCCGCCATTAGCGGCGACGGTGACGAGGAGATGCTGTTAAAGGAAGAAGTGGGCCCTGACGATGTGGCGGAGATAGTATCCAAGTGGACCGGCATTCCAGTGACCAGGCTTCTGGAAGGAGAACGCGAAAAGCTTTTAAAGCTTGCCGACATCCTGCATGAGCGGGTCGTCGGCCAGGACGAGGCCGTGGACGCAGTGGCTGATGCCGTGCTGCGGGCAAGATCGGGGCTGAAGGATCCCAACCGGCCCATCGGCTCCTTCCTGTTCCTGGGGCCCACCGGGGTGGGCAAGACCGAGCTGACCAAGACTCTGACCCTGAACCTCTTTGATACCGTGGAAAACATGGTGCGCCTGGACATGTCCGAGTATATGGAAAAGCACACCGTGGCCCGTATGATCGGAGCGCCCCCGGGATACGTGGGGTATGACGAGGGCGGCCAGCTCACCGAGGCGGTGCGGCGCAAGCCTTACAGCGTAATCCTCTTTGACGAGGTGGAAAAGGCCCATGCAGACGTGTTCAACGTCCTGCTGCAGATCATGGACGACGGCCGGCTTACCGACAGTCACGGCCGCACCGTGGACTTCAAGAACACGGTCATCATCATGACCTCCAACCTGGGATCACAGTACCTTCTGGAAGGTATTACCCCGGAGGGCCAGTTGCGCGACGATGTCCGGGACCAGGTCATGAATACGGTCAAGGGTCATTTCAGGCCGGAGTTTTTAAACCGCCTGGATGAGATCGTCATGTTCAAGCCGCTGCTTCTGGAAGAGATCGAGCAGATTATTGAGCTGCTTCTGCAGCAGGTCCGCAATCGCCTCCAGGATCGCAAGATAGGCCTGGAGCTGAACGATACAGCCAGGCATTTCATCGCCAGGGAGGCTTACGACCCGGTCTACGGGGCCAGGCCCCTGCGCAGATACCTGCAGCAGAACCTGGAGACCCCCCTGGCCAAGGAAATAATTGCAGGCAGGCTCCTGGACGGCCAGGTTGTCACCATCGACCTGGAAAACGATCAGCTGAGCATAAAGGCGCAATAAATACTAGACAAACCGGGCACAAAAAAGGCAGGTAAAGACCTGCCTTTTTTGTGCCCTTCATGTTTTTTTCGTAATTTTCCACGGGGGTGATTTTTTATGGACCAGCCTGCCCTCTGCCTGGACATAGGCAGCGGTACCCAGGACGTGCTTTATTATCTCCCGGAGCGGGAACTGGAGAACTGTCCCAAGTTCATCCTGCCTTCACCTGCCGTTATGGTGGGTCAGAGAATACAAAAGCTGGCAGCAGCCGGGAAAAAGGTTTATCTCTACGGGTACAACATGGGCGGGGGGTTCGCCCGGGTTCTCATGAAGCACCTGCAGACCGGTCTGCAGGCTGCTGTACACCCTGAGGCCGCCTATGCCATGTCTGATTCCCTGGACAATGTCCGGGCCATGGGCATTGAAATCAGTCAAAACTGTCCCCAGGGTTATGCGCCGGTTTTTCTCTCGGATTATGATCCAGGATTCTGGCAGTCATACCTGGCCCAGGCCGGGCTGGACTACCCGGAGATGATTCTGGCCGGCGCTCAGGATCATGGTTTTCATCCCGGCGGCAGCAATCGCCTGGGGCGCTTCGAGATCTGGAGGAAGTTCTTGAGCCGGGAACAGGGGGATCTTAAAAAACTAATTTTTGACGTACCTCCGGAAGAAATGACCAGGCTTATAAGCCTGAAACAGTGCATGGGCGGTGGGCTGGTTTGCGATACTGGTGCTGCGGCCCTTTTTGGGGCCCTCTTCGTGCCCGAGGTGGAGGAACTGGCAGAGCAGCAGGGAATCTGCGTGGTCAACGCCGGCAACAGTCATACCATAGCATTTCTGGTTTACAGGGGCCGGGTCATGGGGATTTACGAGCACCATACCGGTATGCTGGACGGGGAAAAGCTGTGGGCGCAGCTTGAGAGTTTCCGGGCCGGAAGGCTGAGCAATGAAGAGGTCTTTGAGGACCGGGGGCATGGCTGCCGGGTGCTGGACGAGGCCGGGGGCAGGGCGTTCGGTCCGGTTTTCCTGCTGGGGCCCAGGCGCAGGATTCTGGAAGGGTTCCAGGCGCACTTCCTGTGCCCCGGGGGGGATATGATGCTGGCCGGCTGTTTCGGCATGCTCAAGGGGGCAGCCTTGTTAAACGGCCGGAAATTTAACGCTTGAGGACAGAAGAATGAACAATTATACCCTTGTCAGGCCGGAGCACCTGAACCATCATGGTTTTTTATTCGGCGGGGTTATGCTCAAATGGGTGGACGAGTTTGCCTGGCTGGCCGCCAGCAAGGAATACCGCGGGTGCAAGCTGGTGACCATTGCCATGAACGAGATACGCTTCACTGAGCAGGTCCCCAACGGGTCCATCCTGCGATTTAATATTGAGTTCTGCACTCAGGGCACGTCCTCGGTGACCTATGACGTCAATGTCTATTCCGACAGGCCCGGCGGCGAGCGGGAAGTAAAGGTTTTTGCCAACAAAATCACTTTTGTGCGGGTTGATTCCCTGGGACACAAGACCCCGCTCCCCCCCAGAAGCGAAATAACGGCCTGGTCTGAGGCATGATCAGCAATCTGTAATTCACGGGCGGTACTATAATGAATAAAGTTGTCATCGCCACCCGGGGCAGCAAACTGGCCCTGTGGCAGGCGAATCACATAGCCTCGCGCCTGAGGGAGCGATACTCCGGACTGGAAGTGGAGCTTTTGAAGGTAAAAACCACCGGGGATAAAATCCTGGATGTCCCCCTGGCCAAGGTCGGGGGCAAGGGTCTTTTCGTCAAGGAGATAGAGGAGGCCCTCATGGACGGGCGGGCCGACATAGCGGTGCACAGCATGAAGGATATGCCGGCGCAGCTTCCGGAGGGGCTCAAACTTGGAATCATTCCTGCCAGGGAGTCCAGGTTCGATGTTTTGCTGTCCAACAGATATCCGGACGTTAGCTCACTGCCCACCGGGGCCACCGTGGGAACATCCAGCCTGAGACGCCAGGCCCAGATACTTCACATGAGGCCGGACCTGGAAATCCTTATGCTGCGCGGCAACCTGGATACCAGGCTCAAAAAATTATCCGACGGACTTTATGACGCCATCATAGTCGCAGCTGCCGGCATGAGCAGGCTGAACATGCAGGCCGAGTACTTTACTGAACTGTCCCCGCCATATTTTCTGCCGGCAGTGGGGCAGGGAGCCCTTGGGATAGAATACATTCAGGACCGCGTGGAACTTGATGAACTCCTGGGATTTTTGGATGATTTCAGCACCAGGTGCTGCGTGGAATGTGAACGGGCCTTTCTGGCGGAACTGGAAGGAGGCTGCCAGGTGCCCATAGCCTGCTGCTGCATACATGAGAACAATCACCTCCAGGCCACCGGCCTTGTCTGTGACCTCAAGGGCGAAAGGATGATCCGCAAGAGTGTTTCAGGCAAGCCCAAGGACGCCCATAGCCTGGGAGTAGATATGGCCGGGCAGGTCCTGGAAGCCGGAGGACGCGAAATCCTGGCGGAACTGTATGCCTGCCGGGATAATCAGGAGGATTGACCCAGTCCCAGTTCCGGGGCGATTTCCTGCATGGCTTCGATGGAAAGCGTCAGAAATTCACTTTGATCCAGACCCAGCTTTTCATGCTCTGCGATGATACCCCTGTTGACCGAGGCGGCAAAGGCCTTATCCTTCATCTTTTTCTTGAGGCTCTTGGCTTTCATGCCGGACATCTTTTCCGGACGAACCAGTGCGGCTGCCATAACCAGGCCGGTGACCGTTTCTGCACAGCGCAGGGCAAAGTCCAGGGTGGTGGAAGGTCCCGGGGCATGGTTCAGCTCCGAGGCGTGAGCCTGTATGGCCCGTACGGCTTCCGGAGGTAATTGATCCTGGAGCATTTGCGCGCTTTCAAGACCGTGTCTTGAGTAGTCATCCTGGGTCAGGGTATAGTCCAGGTCGTGTAGAAGTCCGGTCAGACCCCAGGTCTCCACGTCCTGGTCAAGTCTTTGGGCCAGGCTGCGCATGACCGCTTCCGTGGCCAGGCTGTGCTTGACCAGGTTGTCTTCCTGCACCTTTTCCCTGACCATTGCCAGGGCTTTTTCTCTGTTCAGCATTTCTATTCAATTCACCTTGGTCTTCAGGGTGTTGACCCCGGGTTTAAAAAGATTAACTAAAGCGGGCTTTGCCCGCAATCCAATATAAAGCAGTGTTCTTATCCCACTTGGGACAGTCCCACTGACAAAAATGGGACGGTCCAGCAACTACCAGTTCAAGGCGTTTCCGCCAGCTTCAAACCATAACCATACCTGCTTCAGACAGCTGTGTAAAGCTGGTTTTGAGGCTGCAGACGTCTTCACCTGAATCCGTGATGTTTATCCATTTTGACTTATGTCCTTCCAGAACCTGTTTTCCCGGATTCAGGTCTTCAGGTGAAGTTGACAATTCATTGGATTTCGAAGATAATCTGATTAACTTGACAGTCAAAAGTTCTTTTAACCATTTGATTTTATTTGCCATAAGTTTGCCTATTCGTCATTCCGGCGAAAGCCGGAATCCAGTGTCTTTTCAATAGGATAGGAGACTGGATGCCGGATCGAGTCCGGCATGACGAGAGGAACTTTTGACTGTCCAGTGATTGAATATCGGTAAGGAAGGTATTGTAAATAATATTTTTTTTATAGCATGGAGGACTGTAAAGATATGAAAAGAGTCGTTTTGTTTATTGCAACCAATATAGCTATTCTGGTGGTCCTGCTGATTGTCACCTCCATCCTGGGGGTGAATAACTACCTGGATGAAACCGGGACCGGGTTGAACCTGACCCATCTGCTGATTTTCGCCGCCATACTGGGTTTTGGGGGATCGTTCATATCCCTGGTGATATCCAAGTGGATGGCCAAACGTCTTACAGGGGCCAAGGTTATTGACAGGCCCAACAACGAAGTTGAAAACTGGCTGCTGCAGACTGTCAGACGTCAGGCCTCCAGGGCCGGTATCGGCATGCCCGAAGTGGCCATTTTCGATTCTCAGGCTCCAAACGCCTTTGCCACCGGCATGAAAAGGGATGCAGCCCTTGTGGCGGTGAGTACTGGTCTTTTGAGGAATATGAACCAGGACGAGGTGGAAGCTGTCCTGGGGCATGAGATAAGCCATGTAGCCAACGGAGATATGATAACCCTGACCCTGATCCAGGGAGTGGTAAACACATTTGTGATATTTCTGTCCAGGATCGTGGGGCACTTTGTGGACCGGGTGATCCTGAAGAACGAAGAGGGCCACGGTATCGGGTTCTTTGTGACCACCATAATCGCCCAGATTGTTTTTGGTATCCTGGCCAGCACCATTGTCATGTGGTTCAGCAGGCAGCGCGAATTCAGGGCTGATGCCGGCGGCGCCCAACTGGCCGGAACAGGCAAAATGATCTCGGCCCTGGAAAAGCTCAAGAAGGGCGTGGAAGAGCCCCTTCCTGACCAGATGGCTTCCTTCGGCATCAACGGCAAAAAAAACCACGGCTGGAAAATGCTCTTCATGAGTCACCCGCCCCTTGAGGACAGGATCCAGGCTCTGAAACAATCCAGTCCCCAATAGATCCAGGCTTTCGTTACCGTTCAGTGACTTACTCTGAGACCCTGTCCCAAAAACATGAAAAAGTTCGAACAGAGACGAGGTTTCAGCGCCTGGTAATGGGACTGTCCCGCACTTTTTTTTCCAAATCCATCAGCTCAAAATAATTCATCAGATAAAATAAGTGCGGGACTGTCCCAATTGGGATAAGAGCACTTCTTTATCTTGGGTTGCGGGCATAGCCCGCTTCAGATTAACACTACAGCGAAACTTATTTATTGACCTCCGGGGACTGGCTCTTTTGCCGCCGAATTTTTGAAACATTTGCAGATTAGCAACCGGCAAAAGTGCCTGTCCCCAATTTAGACAGGTTGAAAAGTTTTATAAGTTTCGCTGTAGTGTTAAGAGGCATCCAGATTCCACGGACCCCCGGATGGACAGAACATCCGGGGGCTTTTTTTCCTGGAGCAACTGCTTGCGGGCTCAAGCCTGTTCCGGCGGAGTTACAGGAAAATAAAGATAAAACACGGCTCCCTTCCCGGGCAGGTTTTCACCTTTTATCCAGCCGCCATGCTCTTCCATAATTTTTTTGCACAGGGGCAGTCCCAGCCCTGTGCCCAGGGAATGGTCCTTGGTAGTGGTAAACGGCTCAAATAACACTGCCAGGACATGCTCCGGCAGGCCGGGCCCGGTATCAGACAGGCTCATTCTGACCAGTTTCTGACCATTTTCTCCAGTGAGGCTGCCTGCAGCGATTTGGACCTCTCCCCCACCGGGCAGGGCGTGCATGGAATTGCGCAGCAGGTTTTCAAGGAGCAGCAGCACTTTTTCCCTGTCCATGTTGATTTGAGGCAGATCATTGGGAACATCAAGCCAGGTTTTGATTCCCTGTTCCTGGAACTGCTCCCGGTATTTTTCCAGCATTTCCCGGATGACGTCCTGCAGAAGGTGAGGTTGAAAATCCCTGCAGCACCGGTCCTGGGAAAACACTACAATATCGTTTAGTATTTCTTCCAGGCGGCGCATCTCTTTGAGGATAATACCTGCGTACTTACGTTCCCTGTCGTTCTGGGCCACGCTTTCCAGACGTCTGGCAAATCCGCCCATGGCGGTCAGGGGGTTGCGGATGGCGTGAGTTATATTGGCGGTCATACGTCCCAGGGCAGCCATTTTTTCACTGTGCACCAGTTGTGCCTGGGCGGACTCCAGTTCCTGCCTGGTCCGGGCGATTTCTTCTTCCAGAGTGCGACTCCAGTTCTGCAGCTTGGCCCTGGATGAGTGCAGCTCCTGCATGACGGTATCAAAGCCGGCCCCAAGCCTGCCCAGTTCATCCCGGGTGTGTTCACCGGTAGAGGTTCCTGAAGACTCCTGAAAGTCCTTTAACAGGCTGCGCAGGCTGGTAACCACTAAACGGTTGAACAAAACACCCATAGCTGCAAAGATAAGGGACAAAGCCACAAAGACTACCACGAACACGGAAACGGCTCTTTCTTTGACCTGGGAAAGGGCTTCATGCACCGGCATGTCCACAGATACTACGCCGGCGATCTCGCCCTGGCTGCGGCCGAATCCACGCTCTGAGCCGTACATTTTTATAAGTTCTGCCGGCGCGTCTTCCGCCCGTCCATGGCAGTGCAGACATTCCTGGTGAAAAACCACGGGCTTGAAACGATGGAAATGTGCATATCCGTCATGATCCATTATACCCTGCCATTCCTGCTTGTCCCTGTTATCCTGGAAATAGCGGATCATGTCCTGTTCAATAATGCTGGCTTCATAATCGGGGTTGCGGGCATTAACAGCCACCCTGCGGTAGCGGATACCTGGAAGTTCTGGAGCAAAACGCTCCATAACAGACCGGCCCACATAGGATGTTGACATGGCTTCGCGTACAAAGTGATCTTCTCCCATAAGTTCATACATCTTTGGACGCAGTTCTTCACTAACGTATCGCCTGCTGGCTTCGATCCCCCCCATGACCAGTTCTGAGCTGGCCAGAGCTCTGGATTCAAGTTCGCGTTTCTGATGAAAGTAGATGACAAAGGCCGACACCAGGCAGCAGATCAACATTATCGCAGCCATGCCCATCAGGAACTTGTTCTGCAGGTTCCAGGAAGTGGGATTCAAGGAGGTTGCGCTTGAGTTCCGCCGGGCCTGGCGGTCCTGCTCATGATTATTATATGCTTGAGCCATATCAAAGTACTCCGGGGTTGACATCAGCAGTTGCAGCTTGACTTATACCTTCAAAAAAGGCAAATTTAATCAAGGTATATGTTCAGCGCGTTTTGCATGTCGCAGGGCTTCCTCTTAAAAGCGCTGAACAGATACTATATTAAAGTTCCAGGTTTTTTCAAGGGTTGCACTTCAAGGTTTCAGCGTATACAAAATGCCCAATCTGTCCCGGTTTCTTTTAAACAAGACCTACCTTTTATGGCCGGTTCTGCTGGGATTGGCCGCAGCCTATCTCTGGTCAGGGTTTGCACAGTACCGGCATAACCCTGAGATGGATACTGAATCATCTTCTGATTACTTTTCGGAAGACCGGGGATCGCCTTTCTGGAAAGGTATAATCGTTGAGAAAAATATCCTTGATCTGGCAATACCCAGCCATGAGCCTGATGTCAAAGATTCCGGGCCGGATCCGTCCGACTGGGATCTGCTGGGTACATTTACCGGAGATAATGCTCTGGCGCTTGTCTCCATTGACGGTCAGAGTTTTATCATCAGCGCCGGTGAATCAAAAATGGGCTGGGAACTTGCCGGTATCAGCCCCCGTTCTACATCCTGGCGGATTGCAGGCCATGAACGTCTCCTGCAGATGCGCTCAGAGAATACAGATAAAGCCAGGCCTGCCGCCTCCCCCCAAAGACTGGAACCGGAAACGGGATCCTCACAAAAGATCAGCCTTTCCAGAGATAATATCCAGGCAGTTCTGGAAAATCCCAACTCAATGCTTGAAATGGCCCGGTTCAACCCTTATACGGGAGAAGGAGGAAACAGGGGATTTGAAATCACGAATATCAGGCGGGATTCCCTTCTGCATGAACTGGGTCTGAAAAACGGAGATGTTCTTGCAAGAATAGACGGCAGGCCTATAAGGAATCCGGCGGATCTTTTGCAGGCCTATTCCAGCCTGGCACAGAGTTCACTGGTCAGTATAAATATTATTAGACAGGGAAAAAACGTGGATTTTATTGTGGAGATTGACTGAGGCGGGCTTTGCCCGCAACCCGCGTAAAGGAGTTGCCCTGCTCTGCAGGAAATCACATGGATTTGTTTAACCGTAACACTTTAGCCTTTTTTTAGGAAGCCAGGGGCAGGTACCGGCCAGGGGGACAGTCCCCGCGACACTTATTCAGCACAAATACACAAAGTACAGACGCGAAATTTTGTGTAGCTGCATATTCATTACTTAGCGGGGAACAGTCCCTTGGCCTTGTGCCATTAGTCACCACCAAGGATCCCCCGAATGATTACAGTTTAGCTGTAGTTTTAACAGTAAACAATTAACTGATAACTGATAACTAATAACTAATATCCAAAGCGGGCTACGCCCGCAACCCAATAAAGAAAAGAGTTTTTAGCCCACAGATCACACAGATTGACACAGATAAAAGAGATTGAAGAAGCATGTTTTTTCCTTGCGGGAATAAGAACCCGCAAGGAAAAGGCA
>PWSL01000371.1 GCA_003563255.1 Desulfonatronospira sp.
CCCTACAAACATGCAAGCAAGGATTTTTTTCTTTTTTGTGGCTCCAGCTACATTTTTTAAGAAGCGGCTGGAGCCGCAAGAACTAAACGTTCCCAGGCTGGAGCCTGGGAACGAGAGGTAACCACGAACGAAGAACCAGGAACCAGGAACCGATTTTTACGACCAACATGTTTGTTTGAAATTTGTGCTAAGCGCCTAAACAGATACTTAACAGCTTGATTTTACGGAGTTTTTGATATGGGAATGTTTGACTCTTTTATTATCGATATTGATGGACAGGAGATTGAGCTGCAATCCAAGAGGTTTGATCAATCCCTGCAAGTGTACTCTTTAGGCTCCGTGATCAGCGGTGCCCAGCCGGGGGTTTGCGTCTATTTCGATGAGGTGGACCTGGATGAGTCCGGCAGAATGGTATTTCAGAAGCAGGAGGCCCATAGAAACTTCATTGTTTTTATTGTACTGGTGTCAAGCGTATTCGTGGATTATAAAGTAGTTCATGAAAGACGAAAAAATGCAGCAATAGAATTTCAAATCCAGTCGCTCAAGGAAAAATGGAGCGATACTAAACAGTTTATAGATTTTTTAATTCAGGCTTTGGCAAAAAAACAGCACAAGGTGCAAACCCTGGAACATCGTATAAGGCAGGGCCTGCATATTATTCAGGAAGTCCGCAATAAACAGGCAGGAGAGCCTGTTCATAATTTCCTGGGTTTTTCCCGGTGGCTCAAGAGAATAGAAGAAGGAGATGATCCCCTGGAAGTAATCCAGGACTGCCTGGAAAAAAGTGAACCGCTGTTCTCATCGGTTCATGATCCAGCGGAAAAAGATGCTTTGGAAGCTTATCGGCTCTAAGACCTGTACCCGGGCGTGCCGGGACCAGAATAATAAGGCTATCGGCACATATTCGGGAATATGATGTCGTTACCAAATAGGTAACTGGGATGATGTGACTGCAAAAAGTCATTTTTGCAGTCACAGACGTCACAGATCAGAGGTCCCCAGTGAAATCCCTTCGGGAACTCAAAGGAGTTATTTCATCACGCCACAGGCGTGACAGGCAGTAAAATCAAAGAGTTATGTATATTGTTGATTTGTGAATTTTTCATTCCCCGACTTTTTGCAGGTGCATCTGGGATTGTCCGCAGGCCCTTATCCGGCCTTGAGAATGGATATCTTTTGGGACTTGAACCGTGGGGACAAGGTTCTCAGCATTTGATTTTTGCGCCATTACATGACATGCTCGGCAGCAATAATGCATCACTAAAAAACTACTCTCAAGGCTGCTTATTTATGATCCAGCATATCAGCATCACAGCTACAGATATTCCTGATGCCTGGTTTCAGGCACTTTACGCCATTATTGATCATGGCTGTAAGTATACCATCCAGCACGGCTCCATGGTGGGCGAAGAAAGACAGGAGTTCGACTTTGTCACCGTGCTAATAGAAAACCCGTACATGGAACCGTGGGATTTGATGCTGCCCCAGGTGCCGCCTCATCTCGGGATTCCAAACCCTGTTGAGAACGGTTACGTGGAACAGTACATGCCGTATCTCATGTCCCCGCAAAAGGAACCCGGAGAAGACTACACCTACGGGGAGCGACTGTACCAGCAGATGTTGCACTGGACTGAAAAATTCAACCAGACCTGGAACACCAACCAGGCAATCCTGCAGGTGGGCCGGCCGGAGGATTACCTTCTAAACGATCCTCCATGCCTGCGTCATATCGATATGCGCATAAGGGACGGGAAGTTGGTGTTTTATCCATATTTCCGGTCCTGGGACCTGTGGGGAGGTTTTCCGGCGAACCTGGCCGGCATTGCTGTGCTGCAGAAATTCATGGCGGACGGTATCGATCAGGTGGAGCCGGGTCCAATATTCGCCTCGTCCAAAGGTCTGCACATCTACGGTTATGCCCAGGAACTGGCCAGAATCAGAACCTGCAGGTAAGATACCCCTAAGGCGGGCTATGCCCGCAACCCAGTTATCTGTTATTTGTTAATTGTTAATAGCACTACAGCGAAACTTATGATTGACCTGCGGGGACTGGCTCTCCCCGCACTTATTTTTTCCAATAAAACCAAGATCATTTTTAATAAAAATAAGTGCGGTGGTGCCTGTCCCCAACTGACAATCATTCCTGTCTCTCATACCGAAACTCGTAGCGTAAACCTCTTAGCAGGCAGGCGCACATGAGAAGCATGATGGCTGAAAAGGGCAGGGCCGCTGCAATGGCCATGCGCTGCAGTCCTTCCAGGCCCCCGGCCAGGAGCAGTATGGCTGCGGTTACGGCAACGGTAAGTCCCCAGACGATTTTTTTGCCTGTGGGAGGGTCGGCCTTACCCCTGGAGGTCATGAGGCTCAGAACAAAGGTGGCTGCATCCGCCGAAGTCACGAAAAAGATCACCAGGAGAAGTATTGTGATGAGGGTGAGTACTGCACTCAAGGGAAAAAACGCATAGAGGTGAAAAAGACCGGTGGAAATATCCTGAGCCACAGCAGCGGCTATGCCCGCATCATTGCCCAGTTCAAGGCTGAAGGCGGTCCCGCCGAACACGCTGAACCAGACAAAGGTAAGCCCGGTGGGAATAAGAAGGGCCCCGGTAATAAACTCACGAATTGTCCTGCCCCGGGAAATGCTGGCGATAAAAAGACCCACGAATGGAGACCAGGAGATCCACCAGGCCCAGTAGAAAAGGGTCCAGTCCTGAGTCCATTCCAGGCCGATGAATGGGTTGGCGGTGAGGCTTATATTGAAAAGGGCGGTGATGTAGTCGGAAGCCGTGCTGATGAAGATATTCAGGATCATGTTGGTGGGGCCCAGCACGAGCATGAATGCAAGGAGCAGTACAGCGAGCATGACATTGCCTTTGCTCATTATCTGCATACCCTTGTCCAGCCCGGCCAAGCTGGATCCCATGAAGATGATCGTAATAATGCCGATGATGACCAGTGTACTGAAGATATCGGCCTCAAAGGGAAGTATTGAAGCCAGGCCGCTGTTGATCTGCATGGCCCCCAGGCCCAGGGAGGTCACAATGCCGAATACCGTGGCGAACACTGCAAGGATGTCAATTAAGTAGCCGGCGAACCCGTTGATTCTGTCTCCGATTAGAGGGTAAAAGCAGCTGGAGATGAGCGGCGGCATTCCCCGCCTGAAGGAGAAATAGGCTATGCACAGGCTCATTACAACATACACCGCCCACGGATGCACCCCCCAGTGAAAAAAGCTGTGCAGCATGGCGAACCTGGCCGCCTCGGGCGACCTTGGCTCTATATATCCGGGCGGGTGCATGTAGTGACTCATGGGCTCGGCCACACTCCAGAATATCAGCCCGATGCCCATACCTGCGGCAAAAAGCATACTGGCCCAGCCGAAATAGGAAAATCTGGGTTTTTCATAGTCCATACCAAGTTTGATATGGCCGTACTTGCTAAGAGCCATGTACAGGCTGAAGACAAGAAACATAAACGTAGCAATTAAATAAAACCAGCCGAAATTGCTGATGATTTTTCCGTGCAGCCAGGCAGACCATCTGTCCAGGGCCTCGGCGGAGAATATGCCCGCCAGGATCACCAATAGAATGGCCAGCAACGATATCACGAATACTATGTTGCGTTTAAGAATGCTTTTAAGTTCCATGGAAGCCGCTATCCTTGTTGTTTTGTGAAAAAGGCAGCCTGCAGGCAACGGGTATAATGAAAACACTGCGCCCGGCCCTGTGGGGCAGAATTTCCGCAGTAGAGCCCATCATCCGGCTTACGGTGTCGGCTCTGTCCGACTTGCCCACAACAATGAGATCAGCATCAAGCATTGCCGCCTGTTTGACGATCTGCTTGCGGGCCTGACCAATGGTCTCAATGGTCTGAACACTGTCATAAGCATGGGCGCATTGACGGGCCAGGGCATTTAGGCTGCCCAGAACGTTTTTTCTGCGTTTTTCTTCTGTGGCCGGATCAGGGGCCCTTTCCCCCACGTGGAGGATATTGAGCTTGCTGGCCGTAAACCTGCGGTCCACCAGGTAAGGCAGGACGGCCGCATCGGTATGCTTGAAATCAGTGGCGTATAAGACCTGCTCCATGTTGGCTGAGGATCTGAACAGGCCGGGATTGTAAATAAACACAGGGAGATTGCTCAGTCGGAGTATGTCCGAGTCGATATTTCCAAACAGGGCATTGCGGAAAAGTGACTTGGGCATCCAGAAAATGGCTATAAAGCCCGCTTTTTTTTCTTCAGCGGTCTCGATGATGCTGGTGGGGACATGGCCGCTGAGAATATGCGTATATACGTTGAAACCGAAATTAACGGCGTCTTTGGAGGTTTTTTCCAGCTGTTCCTCAATTTCGCGCCTATGCTGGGAAGTGATTTTTGGAGTCGCATGGATAAGGTGAATATCCCTGGTACCGAAATTGCCCAGAAACTCGAACATGTGCACCAGCTTTTTCCGGGGTTCCTTTAGACTGATTTTGACCGCAGCTCTTTGAAGCACTTTGGTCTCCTTTATTTAGTCGCGACCACGGGGTGTTGAATTATTTTTTTATTAAGTACCTACAGCAGGAATTATTCGTTCAACAAAGAAATGTCATTGCAAATGAAGATGAAGATTTAGTCAAGCAGACAAGTTAGATTGCCGGAAATTTTATGGAAACATGGCCAAATATGAGGGGTTCCTTAAGCTGGTTTTTCACTGGCGCAACCATTCAGGGGGGCAGATACCGGCCAGGGGACAGTCCCCGCGATATTTTCCCTCACAAAAAAAATCACAACCGCGAAATTTTGTGAAGTTGCACAATCTTACATAGCCGGGAAGTATCTGTTTAGCGCTTTGCATGTAGCAGGGGGACTGGCTCTTACGGGATCCACTTGTCCCAGAAAATGAGTCATTCTGAGCATAACATGATGCTCAAGCTGGTCACGGAGTGCCTGTCCCCTGTTTCCTTAAAAGCGCTGAACAGATACGCCGGGACATTCCCCCAGGCCTTTTCTAAACAGATACAAGAAAACCAAGACGTTTTGCCCACGGTACTACTATGGAAGACAGCTGGCCGGCACCCACCTGGTGACAGGCGTTGTAAAGGCAACCGGCAATAATGAAAAATGTAGGACGATTATTACCTTGACTCATGAAAAATAACACTGCTATATTCAATTTATCACCATCAGTTAAGCCTTGTATCTGTTTAGCGCTTTTAAGGAAAGCAGGGGACAGGCACCCCCGCACTTATTTTTCTGAAGGATGATTAGCACTACAGCGAAACTTATGATTGACCTGCGGGGACTGGCTCTTTTCTTATTGTTCCCACGCTCTGCGTGGGAACATTCCCCGGACGCTCCGCGTCCACAATAAGTGCGGGGGTGCCTGTCCCCAATTGAGGCAGGCATAAAATTTTATAAGTTTCGCTGTAGTGTTAGCAAGTTTAAAATAAGTGCGGGAGAGCCAAGTCCCCATGCCACATCCAAAGCTCTAAACAGATACTAAGCCATTGTTTCCGTATGGCACAGATGACTATACTGCTGCGCAAGACAGGTCTGTCAGCGGCAGGACAACAAG
>PWSL01000119.1 GCA_003563255.1 Desulfonatronospira sp.
AAGGTCCATTTCCTTCTGCGTTGACAATTTTCCAGACCCTTTCCCACATTTCACGTCCACGACCGTCCATATACCTGTCTGGATATTTGACAATTTCTACATCAGACCTGACTGGAAAACCGTTTAGAATGATTTCGCCTGCCTTTTTCATTAAGGCCTGGGCTGTAGCAATGTCGTGGTCCAGCCGTTCAAGAGGTGCTTCTATCAGTACCGCATCGTGAACAGGGGCCACTACAGAAATGCCGTTGTCGGTAAGGAGGGTACAGGCTAACCTTAACATCTCAGCGCCATTGGCTTGCATGGGGAAATTGCGAAGGGACCTTGGGTTGCTTGATATTGGAGATATATGCAGCTCCCACCCTAGAACTGTCCATAGTTTTCCCTGAAGCATGGCGTGGTTAAGAACCCCATCAGACCAGTTCCAATATTTCGAGTAGGTTCTACTATGGAGACTCAGGAGTTCTCTGGCCTCAATTTCTGGTCGGTTTATTCTTAGAGACAGGGACTGAGCTCCCATCCCATATTGTACGGCCAGTACACACGCCTTACACAAATTTCTTTCATGCTTATGCGTCTGCTTGGTGGCATCTTCAGGAGCGAGACCTGCCTGGATAGCAAACTTCATGTATGGATCACCGCTCAAGTAAGCGTCCATCATAAGACCGTCCCCAGACAATGCCGCTGCAATGGCAAATTCCTGCTGGGACCAGTCGATATAAGCCAGTCCATAACCAGGTTCAGGCCGGATCAGACCCCTAAGCCAGGCGGAGGGTCCGAAGATAAACTTTGAATTGCTGGGTTGGTTGCGCCCTGTCTTGGCCCTGAAAGCGGAAATGAGAGTTCTGTTTCTACCATCTTCACCTACCGGAAGATCAGAAAGTCTCATTTTTGATAGTGAGTCCCGTAGCTCCCTAATTGGTGCAATCGCTGGATAACTCCTGGCCATGTCTTTGAAAGTATCATCGCACATGTCCAGGGCACCCGATTTGAGCCTGGGCCACGGGATACCGTTTCGCGTCAGGTAGGCCTCGAAAAGATTTCTTTTAAAAGTCCTTCCCTCGAAAATATTGTCGCCGCGGTTCACGTCCTCAATAAGACGATCCTGTATGTCTTCCCAGCTGTTCCGGAGGATTTCCAGACGGGGCATGTCTATGGGAACACCGGTATGTTCGATTTTTGCGGCTGCTGCCATATACCGGCCTCTGACCAAGGCCCTTGGGAGGTCAATTTTGGGGATCATGACAGGAAGCAGTTTTTCCAGTGCCCGGACATCGCTCTCGCATAGTCGAGCAGCGCATTTTGCTCATCCTGATCCCATGGACCGCCCCTAAGTGCCAGATTGCGCATTTCGTCTTTATCTACGGCCGCTATCACAGGGAGACCGTGATAAACCATCGCTCCGATTAGTCCTGAACCGCTAGGCGTGTACAATCCATTTGTCATACAGCGAAATTCCGTGAAAAGGTCCAGGATGTTTACAGTTACTGACCAGTCCAGGGATAAATGGCACTGAATTTCTGCAGAAGCGTAATAAGCCACATACAGTACATCCCTACCCATAGAAAAGGGGGGACGCCCCTTAAAGAGTTCGTCCCCCCAGAGTCTGATAAGTTGGTCCGTTTTTATCTCGTAAGCCACCATGCAGATTGGCTCCTGCCTGTCTCCAGGCTGGGCTCTGAACTCAAAATCAACCAACCATACAGCGTTAAAGGAGTTTAGTTCGACTCTGGTTTCCATGACTCCCCTTATATTACCCCCGCCAAACGCTTCAGGACCGGGTGGTCCGGGGAATCAATAACCCTGTCCTTGAAAGCGGTGATGAGCAGGTCCTTAAACGTTGTTTCGGGCCACAAAGGTTCAGGCAGCTCTCCGACAGCCTCAAACACATCATATGCGCCCAGGGACATATTGGCAGCCACGCGGACCCATTTCTTTTTTGCATGTTCCGCTGCTTCCAGAGCACTATGATTCCAGTTATCAAGCCTTCCGTCTTCGCCGGGAAGTCTAACAGGCCAGATAAACACCACACCCTGCCGGTTGATCGCTGTGAGTAAGAGTTTGGGAGTTATTTCTCCCGGAATCTCATCCCACATATCTTTAAGGACGAGGTAATGTTCTCGATCCTCTTTGAGTTCCAGGATGGCAGTCTGCAACTGCCAATCATCACTAGGATGGACTCGAACAAAATCCTGGCGGTTGGGTTTACGCACCGGAACCGTGGTAATCATCTTTTTCACCCCGGCCAAAGAGTTGAAGTCTTGGCTGAGGCGAAGTGAGTCGACATTAAAAATCATGTCGTTGACCAACTTGGTTCTGTCAGGGTTTTCTAACTTAATTGACGTTTTCATCTTTTCTTTTTTAGCCATGATAATCTCCATATTCTGTTAAATTTTAAGGATTTAAGTTGTTATTCCCATCAACCTTTGCCAGTTTAATTGATCAAGCACTAAAATTTTTTTTTCATTCAGTTTACCTCCTCACGAACTTTCAGGAGATTATGCAGAAAAACTGTTTTTTTAAGTTCAAATTTAAAATAATTTTACAAGCATATGTTTTTTTTAAGTAAACATATGAAATAATTATAAATCTATTTTTTTTTTAGAATTATTGTGGATGCTCAGGAATAATGTACGAACCGAACATGGCCCGGGTGGATATTAGGCGACTGATCGGTGCCGGTCCGCCGGGCGCAGACTGGGAAGGCAGATCCTGCTTGCAGCAGGCTGCAGATCCATCCGGGTACGCTGCGCAGGGACACTGGTTTTCCTTGGCCGGTAGGCTCTGGTCATTGCGGTCAATCGTGGTTTAGTTTTTTAGCGAGTCCAGCTGCTACCTCTCCAAGCTCTCAGTGGTAAAGTAGAGTGACTCTTAGTAAACCATGGGCTGGAGACGTTTGACGGGAGGGTTCTTGGTAGCGAGAGATGGTAATTTAATATAGTTGTCGACCGGGAAGAATAATTATGTTTGAACAACCTGCAACAGATTCTAAAGCAATGTGCAGGATATTGCCAGCTTATCAAGTATAAGTTGGGCGGGTGTAGCTGTTTCTCCAGGGAAGAAGCTGAACTGTTGTTCATAATACTGGCCTGAGGTCATATAAGAAGTTCAGTGATCATAAGCAGACTAACGCCATTTGAATCGCATAGTTGACCTTAAGTCTGCCTTAAGTTATGCGGGTTCTGTATACTGTTTACGGTTTGTAATATCTTAAGCCACTATCCACAGGTTTTGTACCTGCAGATTTGCCCTGGTCCTACAGGGCTGAAGTTCGACATTCCCACAAAATTTTGATCCGGAAGGCTTGAAGATGTCTCTAAAATCCGCCTCGACTCTGGCTCCAGGGGCCAGGATACTGGTTCGGGATGCAGAATGGCTTGTCAGGAGAGTGGACCGTGCTTCCACAGGCGGACAGGCTCTTACCTGTGTCGGATTGTCTGAGCTGGTCCGGGACAAAGAAGCCATATTCCTTACAGATCTGGAGGCCCTGTACAGCCCTGTCAAAAGCCTGGACCCGGCCCGCACTAGACTTGTTGCTGATTCTTCCAACCAGTACCGGGACAGCCTGCTCTATCTGGAAAGCCTGCTGCGCCAGACACCTCCTACTGATTCCAATCTGTATATAGGCCACCAGGCGGCCATGGATCAGGTCCCATACCAGCTGGATCCGGCCCTGCAGGCCCTGGAAAAGCCAAGGCAACGCATTCTCATTGCCGATTCCGTGGGGTTGGGCAAGACCCTGGAAGCCGGGGTGCTCTTGAGCGAATTAATGCGCCGGGGAAGGGGCAAGCGCATCCTGGTGGTGACCATGAAGAGCATGCTCACCCAGTTTCAAAAAGAGCTCTGGACCAGGTTTGCCATACCCCTGACCAGGCTGGACTCCATAGGGCTGCAGCGGGTACGCTCCAGGATTCCCACCAACCACAATCCCTTCTATTATTTTGACAAATCTATCATATCCATGGACACCCTGAAACAGGACAATGAATTCAGGGTGCATCTGGAAAAGGCAACCTGGGACGTGATAGTAATAGATGAAGCTCACAACGTGGCCGAAAGGGGACACGGACGCACCCAGCGGGCGCGCCTGGCCAGGCTGCTGTCCAGACAATCGGATTCTTTGATTATGCTTTCGGCCACACCGCATGACGGCCGGGCCAGAAGTTTCGCCAGCCTCATGAACATGCTGGACCCGACTGCCATTGCCAATCAGGATGATTACGGGCCTGAAGACATAAAGGGCCTGTTCATCCGCCGCTTTAAAAAGGACATCCAGCATCAGGTCAAGGGCTCATTTAAGGACAGGCGCATCGGCACCTGCCATATCCCGGCCACTGAGCAGGAAGAAGCTGCCTTTGCATGCCTGGCCGGTCTCAACCTGCATACCCTGGACAATAAGCGTACCGGAGGCCAACTGTTTCAGACCACCCTGGAAAAGGCCCTGTTCTCCAGTCCGGCAGCCTGCCTGGAGACCATTGATGCCAGGCTGCGTCAATTACAAAAAGCGCCCCGTGGTGCCTCTGCCGGGGATTTGCAGGCCCTGAATGACTTGCGCGATGCAGTGATGAACATAACTCCTGCAAGCTTCAGCCGTTTTCAAAGGCTGGCAGGCCTTCTGAACAACCCCTCCAGTGAGCTTCACTGGACCGGCAAAGATCCCCGGGACAGGCTGGTCATCTTTACCGAGCGTATTGCCACTTTGGAGTTTTTGTACAGGCATCTGCCACCGGCACTTGGACTCAAAGTCGGGCACGTGGAGCGCTTGCACGGTGGTCTCTCTGACGTTGAACAGCAACGTGTAGTTGAAGATTTCGGTCGGGATGAATCGCCCCTGCGCCTGCTTATTGCCTCAGATGTTGCATCCGAAGGGATAAATCTGCACTATCTCTGTCACCGGCTTATCCACTTTGACATCCCCTGGTCCCTGATGGTCTTCCAGCAGAGAAATGGCCGCATAGACCGCTACGGCCAGGAGCGCACTCCATTGATCAGCTATCTGGCCATCCAGAGCCGGGAGCCTATAATCCAGGGAGATATGCGTATCCTGGAGCTTTTAATCAGCAAGGACGAGGAAGCCACTAGAAATATCGGGGATCCTTCGGCCCTCATGGGCGTCTATGACATTGAGGAGGAAGAAGCCAGAACAGCCGGCGCCCTTGAACAGGGTCTCTCCCCGGAGGACTTTGCCGCCAGGGACCTGTCCGCCCCACAGGATGGCCCCCTGGACCTGCTGGCCTTTCTGGAAGAGGGCCAGGAAAAATCCAGGGAGTCTTCGGTCCAGCACCGCCTTGGACGTATGCCTACACTTTTTGCAGATGATTTCGAGTATGTACGCCTGGGACTTAACCGCCTGGACCGGGACCACGGCCTCTCGCCGGATATTGACGAGAGAATGAGGATTCTGGGCATGAATGTGCCCGAGGATCTGATGCACCGCTTCACATTTCTCCCCCGGGAGATCCAGCCCCGTAACGGAAGGCTCAAGCTTACCGACGACAAAAACACCATGCAGGAGGAGATAAGGCGCTGCCGCAAGGATGAGCAGGCCT
>PWSL01000230.1 GCA_003563255.1 Desulfonatronospira sp.
CATGGCATTTTCCAGAACGGCTTCCAAGACTTTTTTTATCTGTTCCAGGTCCGCCCAGACCATCAGGTCCACTTTCTCAGGTAAATTTAACAGTAACTCTGCGTGTTCCTTTTCAGCTCTGATACTCATCTGGCTACAGAGAGGTTGTACCAGGGATTCTATAGGCCATTGCTGAGGCTTGGGCAACCTTACAGAGGCGTATTCCATGACATAATGGGCCATGGACTCCAGCCTTCCGGCTGATTCCAGTATATAGCCGACATAGTCCCGGGCTTTTTCAGATGATCCTGGTTGTCTCAAAACCAAATTGGCAAAGCCTCCGATGGACATGATGGGATTGCGGATCTGGTGTGCGATGGACATGGTCAGTTTGTTGAGGCTTTCAGCCAGCAGGTTCTCCATATCGCTTTTTTCCTGCAGGGCTTCCTTTTCACGTTCGTGCATGTTTTTTAAGCTGGTCAGGTCCTGGATAAGGATTACCAGCCTCCATTCATCCTGGTCGTTTTTGAAAAATGAAGAAATGATATCTACGTATCTCTGTACACCGTCAGGCCTGGAATACCAGACCTGGCTGCGATAATTGACCTGCTCGTGCTGGATGACTTTTAAAAGGACGTCGTTGAAATCATTGTTTTCAGGATTTTCCAGGAAAAGTATCTCGCTGCCTTTTTCAAGAAGCATCTCTCTGGAAATTCCCAATATTCTGCTCAGGGCTGAATTGGCAATCTCCACCTGTCCTTTTTTTTCGATAATCATCAACCCCGAAGGCATAGCCTCCAGGATACTGTCACGGATAATACTCTGCAGATTATTCATAAGCCCTTTTGCAAAAAAAATTTTCTTAACACTACAGCGACACTTTATTTAAGCTGGAAGGGGGCTGGCTCTTTTGCCGCCGGATAGTCCGGCCGTTTTATGGTTTGAGGTCGGCAAAAGTGCCTGTCCCCGGAGGTCAATAAATAAGTTTCGCTGTAGTGTTGTTTGAAGTCAATAAAAAAGTAAATCAAAATGCCTATGATAAGGTTGGAGTTTCGTAACTTCTCAATAACTCCTGGCGATCTTACACTAAGAAAATACCTGGATTCCGGCTTTCGCCGGAATGACGAATGAAAACAGGTGGTTGCATTGTGATGTCATACCGGCGGAAGCCGGTATCCAGGAATACTGCCCGGAGTTATTGAGAAGTTACGGAGTTTCCGTTAAGCAGTAGCTCCATATATTCCGGATTGTCCAGATTTTTGACCAGCGGGGTATCAGCAAGCGCGGGGTACAGTCGCCCAGTCACGCCCGATGCGTGAGTGCCAGTAGTCACTACCGAGCACTTTTTGAATAGCTATCACAAAAGTATGCTCAAGTGGCTTCCAGCACTGAGGGGTCCCCGAGTGCCTGTGCAGACAGGCTTTAAACGGGTTTACAAAACACAGGTGCTGGGATACTTAATTTTCATTCGCGAATTGTATCACTAGACGTATCTGTTTAGCGCTTTGGATATGGCATGGGGACTGGCTCTACCGGGACCCACTTGTTCCAGAAAATGAGTCATTTTGAGCACAAATTGATGCTCAAGTGGGTCCCGGAGTGCCTGTCCCCTGCTTTCCTTAAAAGCGCTAAACAGATACCTCTAGACAGATACGAATTATTTTAAAACCAGAAAATCTCAACATCACATGTGGAAACTGTTTTTCAAGGGCTTTGGCATAGGTGCTGCCAGCATTGTACCGGGCTTAAGCGGCGGAACCATTGCTCTTATTCTGGGAATATATACCCGGCTGATAGGTATTGCCGGAAATATTGATCACCGCACGCTTGCAGGATTTATGCGCCTGGTGGTCAGGGGCCGCTTTGCCCGGGCCTTTGAATATGCCGTCCAGACCTGGCAGCTGCATTTTGTGGTGCCCATTGGAGCAGGCGTGCTGGTGGCGATTTTCAGCACGGCTTCCCTGATAAACTTTGCTGTCTTGAATTACCGGGGTTTTGTTTTTTCATTTTTTTTCGGCCTGGTACTGGTTTCCATCTACTACCCCCTGAAAAGAGCAGGCAGGATCAGGTTCAAGGAAGTCCTGGTTTTTTTCCTGGCAGGCGCAATGATTCTGCTGGCGCAGCTTTCGCCTCTATGGAGCGATATGCAGGGCTTCAGCAATATTGGAGATCTGCGTTTTTTCCTGGGCGGGGCCGTGGCCATGGCCACCATGCTCCTGCCGGGATTCAGCGGTTCTTTCATGCTGGTGGTCATGGGGGTATACTTTGAGATCCTGGCTGCTGTGGCAGGCATGAATCTCAAAATCATATTCCTGGTAGGCATGGGATGCGTGTTTGGGCTTATCAGTCTGGCCAAGGTGATAAACTTTCTGCTGAAGAATTATTATACCACCACCATGTCCTTCCTGGCCGGCCTGATGTTTGGTTCTCTGGCAGCACTGTGGCCTTTTCAGAAACAGGTGGAAATAAATGAAGACAAGGTTGTCACTGCAGGTTATGCCCTGCCTGAAAGCCTGGCCCAGGGCTGGCCTTATTTTGTCTGCTTTCTGGCAGGGGCAGGCCTGGTCGCCGTATTCATTCTGATGGATTTAACGACCGGAAGGCATAATAGAGGGGAGACAGAGTGATAACAAATCACTTTGGTTGTCATTTATAAAAGTAAGGTGATTCAACAAAATTATAATGAAATTCCCGGAGGGGTACGCCATGTTTTTACCGGTTATTCTGGCTGGCGGTTCCGGCACACGTTTATGGCCATTGTCCCGCAAGCTTTATCCCAAACAGTTTCTGGCCTTCGGAGGGGAGCTCAGCATGCTGCAGCAGTCTGTAAGGCGACTTGACGGACTGCAGTGCGCACCTCCTTTGCTGGTCTGCAACGAAGAACATCGTTTCCTGGCCGCAGAGCAGATGCGCCTTATGGGTCATGAGGATGTATCCATCCTCCTTGAACCCGAGGGGCGCAATACCGCCCCGGCCATTGCCCTGGCAGCCCTGCATGCCACCAGCAGTGGAGAGGACCCCATACTGTTTGTAATGGCTGCGGATCACCATATTCATGATCAGCAGGCCTTTCAGGAAAGCGTGACCATGGCTGCAGAGCAGGCAGGTAAAGACTGGCTGGTGACGTTCGGGATAGTTCCGGACTCTCCTGAGACCGGTTATGGATATATCCGGCGCGGGGAAAATATCCAGGGACAGGTTTACAGGGCAGGGCGCTTTGTGGAAAAGCCAGACTCAGACACTGCAGCTGAATATCTGAAGGCCGGGGATTACTACTGGAACAGCGGCATGTTTATGTTCAGGGCCGGTCGGTACTTAGCAGAGCTTGAGAAGTTTGAGCCCGCGATCCTGGAATGCTGCCGTGCAGCCATGCAAAACGCCCGCCAGGATATGCATTTTGTAAGAGTGGATAAAGATGCCTTCAACTCCTGCCCTGGCAATTCCATAGATTATGCAGTCATGGAGAAAACTCAGGATGCGGCCCTGGTACCCATGGAGGCAGGATGGTCTGATGTGGGCTCCTGGTCATCCCTGTGGGACCTGCTGCCCCGGGACGCAGAGGGCAATTCCTGCAAGGGGGATGTTATGGCTCTGGATACCGCCAACAGCCTGCTTTTTTCAGACTACCGCCTGGTGGCCACCCTGGGGGTGCAGGACCTGGTGGTGGTGGAGACCAAGGATGCCGTGCTGGTGGCTCACAAAAACAGGGCCCAGGACATCAAGTCCCTGGTGGACCGCATCAAAAGCAGCGGCCGCAGCGAGCATGTTACCCACAGGGAGGTTTACAGGCCGTGGGGTTCCTATGACAGCATTGATGCCGGGGGCAGGTATCAGGTCAAAAGAATCACGGTCAAGCCAGGGGCCAAACTCTCCCTGCAAAAGCATCATCACCGGGCCGAGCACTGGGTGGTGGTGTCCGGTACGGCCATGGTAACCAATGGAGAGGAGTCCTTTCTGGTTACTGAAAATCAGTCCACTTACATCCCCCTTGGCCGGCAGCACTCCCTGGAAAACCCCGGCAAAATTCCCCTGGAGCTCATCGAAGTCCAGTCCGGCGCTTACCTGGGAGAAGACGATATAGTAAGGTTTGAAGATATTTACGGAAGACTTTAGGAGACGTCAGGCATGAAAGCAATTATCCTTGCAGGCGGAAGCGGAACCAGGCTTTACCCGCTGACCAGGGGGGTGAGCAAGCAGCTTATTCCCATCTATGACAAACCCATGATCTACTATCCCCTGTCAGTGCTGATGCTGGCTGGAATCCGGGATGTGCTCATCATATCCACTCCCAGGGACCTGGTTCTTTTCAGGGAGTTGCTGGGGGGTGGCAGCGACATCGGCATGCGTTTTTCCTACGCCGAGCAGCCAAGCCCCGATGGTCTGGCCCAGGCTTTTATCATCGGCAGAGAATTTGTAGGAGATGACGATGTCTGCCTGATACTGGGGGACAACCTGTTTTACGGACACAACCTCACCACCCTTTTGCGTGATTCTGTACGCACCGTCCAGGCAGAACGCAGGTCAGTCATTTTCGGTTATTATGTCAGTGATCCGGAGCGCTACGGGGTAGTGGAGTTTGATGACGACATGAAGGTGGTTTCCATCGAGGAAAAGCCCCGGAAACCCAGGTCCAGCTATGCCGTTGCCGGGCTTTACTTCTACACCAATGATGTCCTGGATATCGCCGCCGGTGTGCAACCCTCGGATAGAGGAGAACTGGAGATCACTTCTGTGAACCAGGAATACCTGCGCCAGGGACGCCTCAAGGTGGAACTCATGGGCCGGGGGTACGCCTGGCTGGATACCGGGACTCACGAAAGCCTGCTGGAGGCCGGCAACTTCATCGAGGTCATTGAAAAGAGGCAGGGGCTGAAAGTGGCCTGCATCGAGGAGATTGCCTATGAAATGGGGTATATTGATAAAGAGCAGCTTCGAGCCCTGGCTGAGCCCTTAGCCAAGAACCAGTACGGGCAGTATCTCCTGCGCCGGGCTTCTCTGTAATAAGTATGTGGGTATGGGAGGAGCAGATCGTGCTGAAAACTATATTAGCACTACAGCGAAACTTCTAAAATTTATAACCTGTCTCAATTGGGGACAGGCACTTTTGCCGTTTGAAACCTTGCAATTGAACAAAAAATCAGGCGGCAAAAGAGCCAGTCCCCGGAGGTCAATATATAAGTTTCGCTGTAGTGTTAGTTTGATGCATAGAAACCAGGAACCAGGAACCACAAACCACAAACCCAGATATCTGGAGATGTTTAATGCAGTTCAAACCTACAGAAATAGCGGACGTGGTCATAATAGAACCCAGGGTCTTCGGGGATGAACGTGGATATTTCATGGAAAGTTTCCGCCAGGACATATTCAGCCGCGAGATTCCCGGAGTAAATTTCATCCAGGACAACGAATCGTCTTCCATGTACGGGGTTTTGCGTGGGCTGCATTACCAGTTGCCTCCTTTTGCCCAGGCCAAGCTGGTGCGGGTGGTGACCGGCAGGGTGCTGGATGTCTGCGTGGATATCCGCAGCAACAGCCCTGATTTCGGCAGACATGTGA
>PWSL01000095.1 GCA_003563255.1 Desulfonatronospira sp.
ACTTATGCGCCGCCAAAAGTCAATGATGGATTCAAGCGGCCAAGCGGTGGGATCACTGCCATGCACTCCGCTACACATTTCGCGCTTGACCTGAAGTGTGCAAGAGGCTGTTCATGACCAGCAGGCTGTCCCCGGCGATCATGCGGTTGGACCAGTTATGCCTGTGCTTGTAGAACTGGATGGCCTCCCGCATGGGCGGGTTTTCTTCCTCCAGATCAAAAAAGGTCAGCCGGCGCTCTTTAGGCCCGTTTCGCTTGCGCACAGCCTCGATGATGGTTCTGGGATCAATGCGCTCGTGTACATGCAGGGAAACCGTGGGTACTTCAAAGGAAGTGTGCTCGGCCTTCCCGGCCCAGACCAGCTGCGGGTCCAGATGGGGATCATACTCGTAGGCCTTCTTGCCGCTGTCCTGGTCAGTATCCGGAGTCACCAGCCCGACAGGCGGATTATTCACCCGCTCCTTGTCCTCATGCCGGTAGGATTCAATCTCCTTCTTCCCCCCGCCCTTCTTGCTTGGAGTCATGGAATGTGCCTTTGTTTTGGTTTGGTGGTGTTGTGTATCACGATGAAGTTCTCTTTATTGGGCTGTATAACGCTGCGCTTCAGCCGCGCATCTTTTTGCGATACGCTGTAAAGATTGATAGCATTCCACGATTCTTTTTGGCCCTTTCATCATAATTTAGGGTCTCCATAAAACCATTGTTTGCTTGGATGCTAGGTCATTCGACATTCTGCCTGAATAAGCAGCATCTTTACAGCAGCCAGCTCCTTCGTTTTTTCGTTTTCATCTCCGCTCAGAGCGCGATAAGTATTTATACATAAAGGCCTATCAACAGTTTTTCCGGCTTTAATGGCCTCAAATTCGTTCACGACTTGGTTCCAAGTTTCGTCAAGATACGCCAAAGCCAATTCAAGTTCGTCCAATTTAGATTTTTCTGCCATAACAACTAGAAGCTCTCGATTACGTTTAAATGCATTTATAGACTTGGAGAGGACATCATCTTCTTCAGGATGCAACCTCTCTATATCACGACAATTTACAATCGCTGAAATCTCGTTGCAAGCCTTTATAGCCTGTTCAAAAGACTCAGATGTTTCAGGCCACAAGAAAGGTAGATCAATAATGGGTTGCCATTTCTCTGCAAACTTCAGATCGGGCAACGGCATTCGGGATGAGGGAAGCAAGGCCAGTCCAGGAATGACCTGACCGTTTATAACTGGAACAACGATAAAATGCCACTCCTGGCCAATTTGCTCTCGTCCGACTGAAAGAGATTTTTCGAGACAACTGGCGTCTTTTTCAAAGTTTTTAATCTCCACCAAAACAGCGATTTCCATAGGGGGCCAGTAAATGCTATCAGCTTCCTCAACGGGTCGTGTCTGGCATCTTATGGTCCAACCCTGCTCAGAGAGCGTGATTTCCATACGGCGCAATTTTTCTTGAAAGCGTTTTTCAGCTACAGCTCTACAATGGCGGGCTGCAGATCGAATTGCTTTTCCAATTCCCCCTTTCTTTGCAGTCTTCACGACCCGAGCGATTTTTGTTGGGGTGGCATCGTGTGCCATTTCGTGCAAAATACAGGAGACATCGGTCAGGCGATTGGCGAGAGACATCAATTCAGAGGAAGGTGGAGAGGATGTTGTGCGCCAAATTGGTGACCTACTATGTTCCTGCGCCTGTGCAGCCAGATTGCCAGCAAAAGTGGCAGCAGCTTTGGCTCTAGATTCGGCAGGAATTTTTTCCATCCTCGGAGCGAGATTGCCCAGCACATCTGTCAGGAATGCTCCTAAATTATCGTCGGTCCCCGCACCGGCAGCGGGAAGTACCATTGATGAGGCCGGTGTTTCCGGTATAGCGTAAGCCAAGGAATTAACCTTGTTGATGATTTCGTTGCTCTCATCAACCAGCAGTTTGCCTGTATTGGCAATTTTGGCTCCCCTTATCCATTTCTCAGAATAGGAACGGAAAAGTTTTTCCGTACGGCGAACGAGATCTGCCATCTGCCGCGTGTAATTGGTCAGACTGTCTGTTGCTGCCCTGGCAAGTAAAATTTGGCGAAATGCGACATTCCACGCTACCCTCGATTTCGCAGGAAGGTTGCTTCTTGGTATATTTTTTGACCATGGCATAAAATCACCAACCTTTATTGGCTGTCCTGACGGATCCACCACGTCAGACGCTGCTGCCTCGGACGCCGGGGACAAGGCGATAAGGGTTTCGCAAATATTGCACACTGTTTCATGGGGATCGGGCTGATAATCCTCAGCAACCAGACACCAATTAGCGCGCACGGTTCGGCCGTGACTCCCGTCGGCCTCTACGATTGGCGTCGACAGCCATGGCGTTTGCGAATGAAACCAAGATAACAGGATCTGCTCATCTCCAAAAGCAGCAGCAAGACTTTGAGCAACATCCGGGCCGATCAGGTAGGCTGTTGATAAAAGAGTAGCAATATCGTGAATGTTATGCTCATTATTTTCTGCAATATTTGGTACAAGTGTCATCCCGATGGGATCTCCCCCGGCAATAGGAACCAAACAAGACAGCAATTTGTTGGCTTGCCTAAGGTTTGTGCAGGCTGGTACCTGGCACTCTTTGGGAAGCATTTCCAGGCAGGCAGCTCGAAGATCGTTTTTCGGGAGTGCACGAAATTCTAAAATGGATTTTCGGAGGTTTTGCCATTGTTCAAATTGAGAGAGGTTAGGAATTTCAATTCTGGTATCACCAAACATCGAAGCTAGTGACCATTGGGCTCGTTGCACCTCATGCTGTTTCAAAATCGATATGAATAACGCGACATGCTTTTCTATGGTACCCAGACCAAGCCCCGTCAGTATCGCCGCCCAGAAATCTATATCAC
The DNA here is from genome assembly GCA_003563255.1 of Desulfonatronospira sp. Classification (GTDB taxonomy): domain Bacteria; phylum Desulfobacterota; class Desulfovibrionia; order Desulfovibrionales; family Desulfonatronovibrionaceae; genus Desulfonatronospira. The sequence continues at coordinate 2,862 of PWSL01000095.1, forward strand.
CACCACTATCTGCAAGTGTTTCGGCCAGCTTACTGAGTGTATTGCCTTCGTTTTCGTTCTTTGTTTCGGCAAGCAAAGATTGAACGATGCGGGGCAATGTCTCCGTTGTTGAGGCGGAGATACCATTCCAAAATGATTCAACGCGGCAATAGACCACATCATCATGAGATGCGTCGCTAAGTGCCTTGGACCTCAGTGCATGAAGACCGCCAAGCACACCCGGGCGGCTCTCGCGAACAAGATGCTCGTCAATGAGTCTTTTCATGGCCTGACTTGCCCGTTCTGGCGATAATCTCAACAAAACGAAAAGCTTTTTCGCATCGATTTCTCCGCCAACTGAGCACAGTACGGAGGTGCTTCTTATAATAGCAAGTTCGGCATGCCGCTCCTCTTTTTCCCTTTGGCGCACTTGTTCACTGATCAAGTTAGCAAGACGATTTTTCTGTGTGAGAATATGAACATATTCGAGCATCAGACCATCAGATTGTTCGAACGGTTCACGCCAGTGTAACCAAGTCGTCTGTTTTTGGTTGGTCAACTGCTCCCAAATATTTTGCGCGAGCTTTTCATCAAGGGTGACCTCAAAAAAAGCAGTATCCGACTGATTGGAGATAAGATTTACATCTTCTTTGCGTATTGACCCCAGAAGATATGTGTCCGGCAGACCACGGAGGTCATGCACCAATATGTCCCATAAATCGCTGTTATTGGCTCCGATCTCGTCAAAGACCAAACTTATTGGAGAGGTTTTTTTGGGGCGGCGTGCCCGAATGAATCGCACTATAGCATCCGCATCCTGCGCTGTCGCTTTTCCAGTTATTTGAAACCATCTAAACTCAGAGGCCAGTAAGTTTGCTACCAACCACAAAAGGGCTGACTTTCCCGCACCAGAAGGGCCTTCGACAAGCAAATACCGTTGTTTTTTAAGAGAGCTAATGATGCTGTCCGTTGCGGTAGGGCGACTCAAAACAAGTCCAGCCGTGACGTGGCCGGGTTTGGCTTTTACTCCTTGATAAAATCCGGGTTCATAGATCGGCGTTACGAAGTCGACAGGCTCTAACGCCCTTGACACAAAGGCCAAATCAATCGCTGAAGGGTCTTCGGCTTCAAGGCGTTCAAAAATCCGGCGCTCTATATCTGTTGTTGATATCCTCTTCCTCTTCTTGAATGAACGTGATGCGTTATCCGCCGATATTGTGGCGACAAGCTTGTACAAGTCACTCGCCAAACCTTCCGCAATAATCTCCGCTATATCGAGCTGCTTTGAAAGCAAAGCAATGATTTTCTCTTCCGGTGCACCACACACGATCACTTTCTCTGTTTCGCTCTCGAAAAGCTGATCCAATTCTTGTTCGGCAATCCCAGAACCGGAACACGGCTGCTCCAAACCCAATGCCAGCTGTTTCTTTTTCTTACTTTGTACGAGCGCAGCTTTCCTGGTAACTTCACCAAGAACTGCTTTGACTTCAGATTCGCTGAATGTGCCGCTTTCACGTGATTTGATTTGAATCCAAACCTCGAGCTCTGGAAGCTCAATAACGCAATCCTCCAGACCTTCTGGCACTATTAAGCCAGCAGGTGCTAAACCAGCCCATTGGCGGATCAGTATCAATGTTGAGAAAAGATGTTGATAATGAAAGCCCCGTCCGGCCCATGCACCGGCTCGCGTTTTCTCCCATCTATTTTTTCCCTTATTCTTCATTATGGTAGCCGAATCCTAAGATGAAAGAACGTGCTTGTCAGGGGCGGCGCGCTTTTTTACCGCCCCCTGAAGCAGCAAGGTTAGGAATTTTGATATTTAAGGTTCAATATATCGAACCAAAATCATCGCTTGTTATGTCATATTCAAACGTAGCAAGCAAATGTCCCGATGAAACAGGCTTGAAATTCTTCCTTTTCGCAACTTGATATATATATTTTTTTGTACTACCCGAAGGTAAAGATAATAATTTATCAACTTCATTAAATTTTACTGTAACATCCTCTGGGACCAATTCTTTTGATTTGGGCCACCAACTATCTAAAAGAGCCAAAATATCTCCTTCTGTTAACTCTGAAGGGTCATATTCAGTGCTCATAATACTAAGCTCTCTTTTCATTTCAAAGTTTCCGATGCTTAGCCAATCACTTCCGCTCGTTGAAACTTCACAGCCGGATGTTTTTAGTCTTTCCGCAATATCATTTCTTGCATTTGCGGAATTTGAAAGTCGGACAACGTGCCGACCAGCGACATCACTAAATGGTTTTATTTCCCCAACCTCTATTAGAATTGTCCTATAGGGATTTACTCCGAAGGCCATTCCCGCCTCAAACAGTACATTTGGCCGAGCTTGAAGAGATGTTTCTTTTTCATTTTGGTTTTCCTTATTTTTCCAGAGTTCAGGGGATAAACGAACTTCGTCATCAGGAGATAAAAGGACAACAACAGCCTGTGCACTTTTAAATGCACTTTCTATAGCTTCACCAATGTATGGACTTGCTTTGCCTGTAAGTTTTAAGGCCTCGGCCCATTCAATTGGCTGTAAACCAAGCGCCCTGAGGAAAGAAAAAAAATGGTCTCTAAGGCTACTATCTCTTCCATGTACAACAAAAACCTTTTTGGGATCCGGCATCTGAGAGACCTCTTGATCGTTTGTATTAAAATGAACTGAGTTTGAATTTTCATAAAAATCT
>PWSL01000104.1 GCA_003563255.1 Desulfonatronospira sp.
CCGGGTGTTATGCCTTGGGCCGAAGGAGCCGTCAGCAGTGATTTATACCTCTGTGTAATAACAGCTCAAGAGCTGGAAATCCGGATTCTGCTGGCTGATATACGTGATCCGGAAAAGGGAATAATTTTGCGTTTTTGGTTGAAAGGCAGAACCCTAAAGGCCTTGGATGTGTAACCATTCAGGGGATGCCGGAATCACGCCTCTGGCGTGACTGGGGGCAGTCCCCTGGCCTTGTGCCATTAGTCACCACCGAGGACCCCCTGAATGCTTACTTGGATGGGATGTTTCAGGTTCAGGCCGGTAAATGAGAACTGTTCAGTTTTTTTGACAGTCTGGGCTTGCTGAACAATAATTCAGCAACCCCAATAAGTTACAGGCTTTCAAGGTGTTTCAGCAAAGACTGGCGTTCAGCATCGCTTAGAGGCTCTCCGAAATTTCCCTTGCCCTCCATTCTACTGACCGTGTCTTTCCAGCCGTCCATGTCATGGCCGGCTCTTTCAATTCTTCCAGCCCCATGACATGTTGTGCAGCGGTTTTCCATAATGACCTGTCCGTCACCAGCCATCAGGCTCTTGCCCTGCAGGCCGAAAACAAGAAACCCGCTTAGAATCGCCATGCATAAAGGTGCCACTATAAACTTTTTCATTCTCTGCTCCCCTTGTTTCTCCTATAAACATGTTACTGATAATTCCAAGTTGTAATCAAGATGATTTCTCCAGACAGTTATGAATATCACTAAGATCGGAAAACCAGAAAAAAATTTTACCACAGAGGACACAGAGTTAGCAGTGTCATCTTATGCCTTTTTCTCTGTGAATCTCTGTGATCTCTGTGGTGTCAAACATTTGATGACAACGGGCATAAAGATCATCTTGAATGCAAATCAGAATAAGTTTATTTCAAGAATCAAATTTAAATTCAGCATAAGACAGGGGGTTGTAAGTTGTCAATCAGCAAGTAATTCCAAGTCCAAACAAACAGGATTCCAGAGTTTATCCAGCATATTCAATGGGTTATGTTGGAAAGTGTGGCAATATTTGCTGCGCTGCATGTGCCGGATTTGAAAAAGGCTTTTGTCCTGGTCAAATTCATACTCAGGTTTTCCTGCTTTTCGGGATGCTCTGGATCAGAACTCAAGGACGGGGAAAACCAGCAAGTCTTATTCAGTCAGATGTAAATAATTCAGGACAGGACCTCTCTATCTCCGGAAAATTTTTTTTAGATCTTGATATCCGGCAGCCAAAGTAAAAATAAGGATTAAAACAAGAATGTAAAAAGCCGGACTTCCGGCGGGCAGCATTTGCAGGAAATAAAGAAAAGGAAAGGCTATAAGTAAAAGCAGCCCAATCAAGAAGAGATAATATCCAAGAGATCTGTTGCTCATAACTGTTGACCTCCTTTGTCATTGTTCACGAGTCAATAGTTCCACGGCCAAAAAATCTGGATGACATGATGTGTCAGCAAAAAGCTTTTTTGGCTCCACACCTGCTAAATAATAATATATGTCAGCGATTAAAATTGACAACCGGAAATGAAATTGAGGCTAATCGCTTCAGGCTGTTTGCATTCACGATTGATATATCTTACTTCTTCCCTTGGCTGTGGTTTAGAGCAGCCTGGCGGATAAGCAGGGACTTATGAAGAGAAGCTTTGAAACACGAAAATGGCTGTAGAGGATGCGGGGCATCCTGCCGGCCGGGCACGGAGGTGGTAATGAGATCCAATGTTTTTTTCAGGCCGGGCAAAGTAATCACCTTGCTGGTTGCGGTTTCGCTGGTTTGTCTGCTGTGCGCATCTTCTTGGGCTCTGGCCGGCAGTAATGGTTCCCAGCAAGCAGACGTTACAGGGGAGTCTGTAGACGAATTTGAAGGCGGGGAGCGGTATCAGGCCGGTGAGATCAATATCCTTAATCTTTCCGGATCATACCGGGAAATGGGGCGTCAATACGGCCGGTTGCTGTCCAAGCCCATGCAGGAGCTTTATCAGTCAGCCATTGTAGAGTATTTTAAAAAAGAGAAGGGGCTTTCTTCTGAGGACATGCTTCTGGCCGCCAGAGGTCTCTACGAATTTTATCCCCGGCGATTCAAGGATATCATGGAAGGAATGGCCGAGACGTCCGGTCTTTCCCTTGAGGAGCACATCCTGCTCAACGGGCTGGAACTTTACGGCACCATGAGCGGATGCTCCGCCATATTTGCCTGGGATGATTATACGCCCGGCGGACAGCTGATTGCCGGAAGAAACTACGACTGGTTCGACAGCTACACGGATTTTGCCGAAAACCTCACCGTTACCGTCTTCAATCCGGATTCCGGAGTTCCAGCTACTATTGTCACCTTTGCCGGGGTAATCTATGCCACAACCGGAATGAATGCCAAGGGGCTTTTTCTGGAGCTGAACAATGCATTGCCTTCCGGTGGTGGACTCACCTATACCAACCGGGTACATGCCATAAGCAATCTCATGGCTTTTCTTTTCGACTACGAAAGCATGGAACAACTGGACGCGGCCATGAACACCACCCGTTCCAATTTTTCCTATATTATTAATACAGCCGACTCCAGGGGGGCTTATTCATATGAATGGCCACCTTTTGATCTCCTCCGCCGCTCAGGGGATGAGCCCGGGCTTCTGGTGTCCACCAACCATTTTGTTGATCCCTCATGGGGACTGATGCAACAGGAGGGTACCGGGTTTCGATCCGTTGAGCGCCGCGACAACCTGCTGGAGCAGGCCCGCAAATACAAGGGAAATATTGATCTGGGGAAAATGAAGGACATGTTGGACACGCCCCTGGAAAAGGGCGGACCCACCTGGCCGGATCAAGGTGATATCCGGACCGTTTATCAGGTAGTCGCAGTGCCGGAGTCGCTTGCTTTGTGGGTCAAGGTGCCCGGCTTTCAGGACTGGATCGGTATTGACCTCAAATCACTTTTTCATGAACAGGGGTCAGAAGTCAGAGGTTCGGGGTAAGTTCAAATAAATGTAACCATTCAGTATCCGACTTTTTGCAGTCGCATATTGATATGTTTTGCGTAAATTTTTTACCCTGCAACTACACTTAGAAAAAGGATTAATTGTTAAATTATGGACGGATAAGTGTCGTTGTAGAGTTAATTGCAGACCTGTTTTCCAGTCAAAATAACAGATATTGAATCAGAATAAGTATCCTTAACCATGTATATCGCCGGAAATGCTGCATGCAGAATAAGAAAAGCTCGACTTTCAAAGACATGAAGAACCGGTCCAGGGCACCGGGCCATCTTTTGTATGCCGTGGACGAGCATCCTCCATGGTGGATGAGTGCATTGCTGGGCCTGCAGCTGGTACTGCTCATCGTTGGCCCCATAACCATTACTCCGGTGGTGGTGGCCAGGGTGGCTGAAATCGACCCCGGGCAGTTCTCGTGGATCATTTTCGCCTCGCTTGTGGCCAGCGGCATCGGTACTTTTATTCAGGTCCGGCGGGTGGGCAAAATCGGCTCAGGGTATCTGCTGTTTATCGGTTCCTCAGGGGCGTTTATCGCCTGTTCTCTGGCAGCGGCCGAGGTAGGGGGCATGTCCCTGGTGGCCACCATGGCTGTTCTTTCGGCTCCGCTGCAGATTCTTTTCGGGCTGTTTTTAGGCCCTTTGCGCAGGATCATCACTCCCCTGGTGGGGGGCGTGATCATAATGCTCATTGTAGTCAGTGTGCTGAGCATAGCCCTGGATCTCATGAGCGGACAGCAGGAGGATGTTCCGCAAAGCCACTACCTCCTGGTATCCGTGGGCACTCTGGTGTTCATCCTCCTCCTGGCGGTGTTCGGCAACAGGGTGGTGCGTTTGTGGAGCCTGGTGCTGGGCATCTTTGCCGGCACACTCATGGCTTCATTTCTGGGTATGACCGACTTTTCCGGGCTGGCCGGGGAAAGCTGGGCCGGGCTGCCTTCGGGCAGCTGGCCGGGATTCTCCCTGGTCCCTGCACCTGAGTTTTTGTCCATATACCTGGCCTTTGCCCTGGTGACCATTGTGGGGGGCGTGGAAACCCTGGGCGACAGCATGGCCATCCAGAAGATCTCACAGCGAAATTTCCGCAAAATCGACTATGAAAGGGTCCAGGGGGCCATATATGCCGATGGCACATCCAACGCAATAGCCGGAGCCCTGGGAACAATCCCCAACACCACCTATTCCAATGCCATTCCGGCGGTGGAGCTTACCGGTGTTTCCGCCCGCAGGGTCGGCTACTGCGCTGCCCTTATTCTGGTGCTTCTGGCCTTTTCCCCCAAGATGGCCGCACTGATTGCCGCAATTCCTTCCCCTGTAATCGGAGCTTTTCTGTTTGTCCTGCTGTCCATGCTTTTTGTAACCGGGATAAAGCTGGCGGCTTCCTATGGGCTTAATTATGAAAGCGGGATTATAATCGGGGTTTCCTTCTGGACAGGCTATGCCTTTGAAAACCAGTTCTTTTTTCCGGATATGATTCCGGAAGCTGCCGAGCCTTTCATGGCCAATGGCATGGCCATGGGCGGACTTGCCGCTATTTTGCTAAGCCTTCTTTTTCACTTGAGACCCGCAGGCCAGGCCAGCTTTGTCGTGGAGCGCAACGTGCGGGATTTTACCCGGCTGCAGAATTTTATCAATGAATACGCCACAGCCAGGAAGGTTGCCCCTTATCAGTTACAGAAGCTGCACCTCACCGCAGAGGAACTTTTCGCTTATCTCTGCGCCTCGGAAGAGTTCAAGGCTCCGCGCATGCAGGTGAACCTGCGCAGGGAAAACAGAAAAATTTATGTGGAATTCATCGACTCTTCCTCTGCCAGGGACCTGGATTTTGTCCTTGAGGAGCTCGAGGAAAAAGACGGAGAGGTGGATCCCGCAGAACTCGGGCTTCTGCTTCTGGGAAAATATGCCGAGAACATAAGGCATATCAAGATCGGAGGCATCAACTATATTTCCTTTGATCTGCCTGATGAAGAGTAAGAACAAGCCTGGAAGACAGCAGCAAAGAGAGACAGGAGGCCCCCATGCAGGCTGTCATTTTTCATGAGACACTGCGCTATGTGCAGGATCATCCAGTGCCCAGGCCTGAAAAGGGTCAGGCCAGGATAAGAGTGAATCTGGCCGGGATCTGCAGGACCGACCTGGTAACCATTCAGGGGGCACTCGGTTGTAGTTTCTGGCACAAGGTCTGGGGACTGTCCCCGGGCCGATGCGGCACCCCCTGAATGGTTACTTACAAAGCTATCTGATGGGCACGGATTGACATCAAAGCCACTTGAACGGGATTTGCATCAACTCCAGCCTGGTTCTTGACTTACCATTATAATGTCAGCTATAGTAGCCTTTATTAATTTATAAAGACTATTTTGCTTGGCATTATTTATGAGAAAACCTTCAATTTCAGTTCGCAGGGGCCTCAGGAAACTCGGGGATGATCTCAGGAAAGCCAGGATACGAAGAAAGCTCACCATGGCCGTGGTTGCTGACAGGGCAGGCATTA
>PWSL01000244.1 GCA_003563255.1 Desulfonatronospira sp.
TCTGACCTTCTACCTGGATCAGGAGCTTTTCGGACTGAGTATCGATTCGGTGCGGGAAGTCCTGGAGTATACCACGATCACCAGGGTCCCCAGGACAGCCGATTACATGCGCGGAGTGATCAATCTGCGGGGGCGTCCCGTTCCGGTAGTTGATCTGCGCAGGAAGTTCGGCCTAGATGAAGGGGAGCAGACAGTGGATACCTGCATAATTATCGTGGAGGTCAGTTATGAAGGAGAATCCAGCATCATGGGGGCTCTGGTGGACGGGGTGCAGGAGGTCCTGGACATTCCACAGAGTCAAATAGAAGACCCACCCAAACTCGGCAACACCATTGACATGAAATTCATCCGCGGATTGGGCAGGCTCGAGGAAACCTTTGTCATTATCTTGGACGTTCAAGCCATATTCAGCATGGAGGAGCTTGCCTCCAACGTTGATAGACGAACCAGGCAAATACTGGAGAACAATGCTTTAAGCAGCCCAGGCATGCAGGGCTGAGACTGAAACAGCCGGCTGATGAATCTCAGGTTCAGCCGGCTGCTATAAAAAAAACGTAACTATTCAGAGGAGGCCGCAATCGGCCTGGGGACAGTCCCCGCGACACATTTATGTCCCCAGGCTGGAGCCTGGGAACAAGAAAAAAAATCGGTTCCTGGTTCGTGGTTTTTCGTTCCTGGTTACCTCTCGTTCCCAGGCTCCAGCCTGGGAACGTTTAGTTCTGCGGCTCCAGCCGCTTCTTAACATTGTGGGGACAGGCACCCCGGCACTTATTTTTATTGAACAAGAAACAGATAAGTAACTTCTCAATAACTCCGGGCGATCTTACACTAAGAAAAGACCTGGATTCCGGCTTTAGCCGGAATGACAAATGAAAACAGGTCGTTGCATTGTGATGTCATACCGGCGGAAGCCGGTATCCAGGAATACTGCCCGGAGTTATTGAGAAGTTACACAGATTAGTTTTATCTTCCTGATATTATTGAACAAAGCTTTGCTCTAACATGGTTTGACTTTTAAGTGGATTAGGGGCAGTGAGTAATGAAATATTCTTTATCAATGCCTTTGGTGAGCAATGCTTATTGGACTATCAGGCCTGTCGAAAATCCTGCCTGATGTAGTGGAGGATTAAGTTAACTCTGCTTTATGCCCGGCGGCTTACCATTCCAGCATTCTTCAGGGTAAACCGGTACTCTTACTGGTCATACTTACCAGGAGGTGCAAATGATTCCTCACTCATCACCCGATTTATCCATAGCGGATGTTCGTCCCTGGTGGCTCAGCACTTCTGTTACATTTCATAAGGAAAGCCTTGATGATATTCGTAACAAGATCCCAGCCTTTGAACGAAGAGGTTTCAGCTTGCCGCCGCAAAATAGCACTAGAGCGAAACTTATAAAACTTTTCAACCTGTCTAATTCGGGGACAGGCACTTTTGCCGGTTGCTAATTTGCAAATGCTTCAAAAATTCGGCGGCAAAAGAGCCAGTCCCCGGAGGTGAATAAATAAGTTTCGCTGTAGTGATAGTGAACAGATACGAAAAAGCACATAACGACAACAAGCTTCAGCCGACGCGCATGGCACGCGGCTGAGCTTGGCATTATGTTGCATGAGCTTAAATTTTTTTGTTGGTCATCTTTTAAAACTGCCTGGAGCAAACCATGTCACAGAGGAAAGCAGGGGACAGGCACTCCGGAACCCACTTGAGCATCAATTTGTGCTCAAAATTACTCATTTTCTGGGACAAGTGGGTCCCGGAAGAGCCTGTCCCCATGCCACATCCAAAGCGCTAAACAGATACGCTGAAGAAAACATCAGGGCAATCAATGAACAGCTTCAGAAGGTTAATGCTGAAAAGGACAAACTTTTCTCCATCATTGCCCATGATTTGAAATCCCCCATGGCTGGTGTATACAGCACCTCACAAATTCTCGCAGAGGAAGGAGAATCTTTATCTTTGGAAGAAATCAGTTACATGTCGACTGCAATGCATAAAAGTTCAAAAAATGTATTGGAGCTGTTAAATGACCTGATGCAATGGGCGCGCATGAGTCAGGGGGGAATGGATTTCAGCCCTGAAAAATGCAGCATTAGTGAACTTGTCAATTTAAGTCTGTCTATAACCAGAGATATGGCCGGCAAAAAAGACATTGCAATTCAATCTGATATTCCGGAGGACTTGACTGTACTGGCTGACCAGTCCATGATCAAAACGGTCATCCGCAATGTAATTATCAATGCAGTCAAGTTTTCCTATCGTGGCGGCAATATATCCATCACTGCCACCCAGCCAGGCCCTGATGTTCAATACTGCATCAGGGATAACGGTATTGGCATGAGTGAAAAAATAATGTCCACAGTCTTTTCTGTCGATAAAAGCAAGAGACAGCTTGGCACAGACGGCGAAAAAGGAACCGGCCTGGGACTTGTCCTGTGCAAGGAGTTTGTGGAACAGCATGGCGGCAGAATCTGGGTGGAGAGTGAGCCGGGCAAAGGGACAAAAGTGTTTTTTACATTACCGGGTGAACCGGGTGGCAGATGAACCTCGAACCCCTTGAAATCAGAGCCGATCTCAAGCCTGTCCTGGAATATCTTCTTGAACATAGAGGATTTGATTTTTCAGGGTATCATCCCCCCATGCTGGAGCGTCGAGTAAGACAAAGGCTGGAGGCTCTGAGTTGTCATGATTTCACCGCCTACTACTCTTATCTTAGAGGCAATAAGGACGAAATTGACAAGCTTCTGGATGCAGTCACCATCAATGTCAGCCGTTTTTTCCGGGATACCCTGACCTTTGAACTTATTGCCGACCAGGTTTTACCCTGGATTATTCAAGAGAAGAACAGAACCGGTGACACATCACTTCGGGTCTGGTCCGCCGGCTGTTCCAGGGGGGAGGAACCATATTCCGTGGCCATCATCATCCATGAATTGCTGATCAGGGAAAAACAACCCGTCAACCAGCATATATTTGCCACGGACATTGACCTGAATGTCTTGAAAGATGCACATGAGGCCCTGTATCCTGCATCCAGCATAAAAAACATCAAGTATCGACTGCTCAACAAATATTTGATTCCTGACAAAGATTGTTTTCGCCTGATACCGGAGATCCGGCAGAAGGTTTCTTTTTCCCGGTACGATATGCTGGACAGAAAGTACGGAGTCCCGCCGGAAAGTGTCTTTGGAGATTTTGACCTGGTACTGTGCCGCAATCTGTTGATCTACTTCAGTTTTGAATACCAGGAATTAATATTCAAAAGGCTTCACCGCGCACTGGCGGACAGAGGTTATCTGGTGCTGGGCATGGCCGAGACGCCGCCCATGGCTTTCAGGCATCATTTCAAAAGGGTATTTGAGTTCAGCCCAATTTTTCAGAAAAGTTGAGCAACAAAGGTTTGAAGATGAAAAATATGAAAATCAAAACTCAGCTCAAGCTGGGTATAGCAGGGGTTCTGCTGCTGGTTGCAGTGCTGGCGGTATTGTCCTGGATTCAGACAGACAGGCTCTGGCGTCAGACACAGGTACTTTATGACCATCCCCTGGAAGTCAGAAGGGCTATAGGCAATTTAAAGTCAGACATCCTGGTCATCCACTGGGGAATGGAGGAACTGTTTGCGCATTACACTCCCGGCAGCATGCAGCGGCTTCTGCCCCTGATTGAGTCCCGCGAGGCAAGTGCCAAAGCACAGTTTGATATCCTGCTTGACCGGTATTCAGGGGATAGAGCAGAAATTGAGCTGTTGTACCAGACCGTAGAAGAGTGCCGGGCCAACCGGGAACAGGTTGTCAGCCTGATGCAGGCTGGAGATATTGACCAGGCCCAGGCCATCAATATTCATTCAGAATCCGGCCCCGATACCCCCCACCTGCAGAGGGTCATGGAGCTCCTGCAGAATGTAGATGACTCTTCACATGATTTTGCAGAACAGTACTACAGTAACGCATCAGATTATTACAGGGACATGGTCCGGCAGATGATTGCTGCAGTCTCTGCCATCATTCTTCTTTCGGCTGCTGTGGGCCTGATGCTTTACAGACGAATCAACCTTCCTCTTAAAGAATTGACTACGCTGACGGACAATTATCGTAAAGGTGATTTCACTGTGCGCAGCCATAATGAATCCAGCAATGAAATCGGCCTGCTTGCCGGGGGGTTCAACCAGATGGCGGCGACCATATCTCATGAGATGCAGATGCGGGCAATTAATGAACAGATATCTGAAACTCTCTTGAGCACAAATGACCTTGACGTCTTCAGAAAAAACCTCCTGAGGCAGCTTGTTGATCTTACAGATTCCCAGATGGGAGCATATTTTCGGCGCAATGCCGGGGATAATGTTTTTGAGCCTTTTACATCCATAGGGCTGGACCACAAAATGCTTAAACCTTTTGATGTCGCCACCCTTGAAGGCCAGCTGGGCACAATCGTTTCTACAGGAAAAATGACCCTGCTCCGTGATATTCCTGAAGACTCTGTCTTTCATTTCAGAACCTTTGCAGGCACTCTGCAGCCCAGGGAAATGATCAGTTTTCCTGTGATTCTTGATAATGTAGTCAGGGGAGTCATCTGCCTGGCCCGCATCAAACCTTACACCAGGGTTGCAGTTGAGAGCATGAATCAGCCCTGGTCCAAGCTGGTGCATACCGTATTCGCCAATCTTAAGGCCAGTGAACAGACCCGGCGGTTATCCGAAGAACTGGCTGACAATAATCAGGAACTTCAGGCACAGCAGGAGGAATTGCAGGCCCAGGGGACAGAAATGCTGAAACAGACCGAGGAATTGAAGGCTCAGAATGCGGAACTGGAGCAGCAGCGACTGGCTGTTGAAGAGGCCACCCGTCTCAAAAGCCAGTTTTTATCCAATATGAGTCACGAACTGCGTACTCCGCTGAATTCTGTAATGGCTCTTTCCCGGGTACTGATGATGCAGGCAGGAAATAAACTGAGTGAAGAAGAGTCCGGGTATCTGGAGATTATCCAGCGCAATGGAAAAAATCTGCTGGCCCTGATCAATGACATTCTGGACCTTTCCAAAATCGAGGCCGGCAGGATGGACCTCAACCCCAGATCTTTTGCCCTGGGTCATACCCTGGAAAACATTGTGGAGAGCCTCCTGCCCCTGGCCCGGGAGAAGCAGATAGAGCTCATCCATGATATTCCATCGGATATTCCAGCCATTGAAAGCGATGAAATCCGTGTTTCCCAGATCCTGCAGAATCTGATCAGCAACGCAGTCAAGTTCACTGACTCGGGCACTGTTTCCGTTTCTGTACGTTGTGACCAGGAAAAAATATTTGTGCGGGTTGAGGATACCGGAATCGGCATTGAAGAAAGTGATTTGCCGCATATTTTTGACGAATTCCGCCAGGTGGACGGATCTTCAGCCAGAAGACACGAGGGCACAGGCCTGGGCCTGACCATAGCCCATAAGGCAGCCAGAATGCTTGGCGGAGACTTGTCTGCAGAAAGCA
>PWSL01000013.1 GCA_003563255.1 Desulfonatronospira sp.
TATATGTAGAAACCATGCATGACTTTATCCGCTTGTACTATGTTATCGGTTATCGGTTATTTGTTATTTGTTATTTGTTATTTGTTATTTGTTATTTGTTATTTGTTATCTGACTTCTGCCCCCTGACCTCTGACCTCTGACTTCCGACTTCCGACTTCCGACATCCGACCCCCGACCCCTGACCTCTGACTTCTGTCCACCAATAGTCAGGCTGGTCAGGCATACCGCAATGGACAGGGCTGCAGCATATTCTACAGCCAGGATCCAGGCCTTGGCCTGGGGGTGGGTGAGCATTGGTTCATTTCGAAGCAGGGCCGCTGCCGCCAGAAGCCAGAAAAGGGCAAAGCCCAGCACCGCGCTTATGCGCCACAGGCTTACCGGCAAAGCTCCCAGGGATGGGTGCCCGGCCTGCCAGAGAAGCACTCCGCCCGCAGCCCAGACAACTCCGGCCTGAAATGCCCCTCCCGGGGCAAAAGCCCCCAGCCAGAGGAGAAAACCTCCCACCAGGAGGATAAGAGGCAAGAGGATACTTATGAGCCAGCGCCCCACCGGTTCGGCCGGGGCAGGCAGCAGGGGGGAGCGGATACTTTCTTTACGGCGTACGCACAGAAGCCCCATGACCGCTGCCAGCAATACCCCCAGTTCCAGCCAGGTATCGTAGCCCCTGAAATCCAGAAGTACAGCCGTGACCGGGTATTCCAGGCTGGTGGCCTGCATGCCTGCCTCCACCGCCCGGATCAGCCCCTGGGAGTCAGGCTCAATGTGTATGATGGACAGGGAAAGAAGACCGGCCAGAAGCAGGCAGGGCAAAAGCAGCCAGGAAAAATGCGCCCCGGTTTTGACTTTACCAGGCTGGGCCACGGCCCGCAGGGTATCTAAAAGCAGCACCCCGGCCAGACCCGCCCCCACGGCGGCCTCGGCCAGGGCGATGTCCGGAGAATTCAGCCTGGCCCAGGCCAGGGACAAAAGAAGCCCGAAGGTGATAAAGAGCACCACTGCCTGGAAGTGGCCCGGAGCGCGCATTATCCTCCAGGCGGTGGCCACCAGGGCGAAGGCCACCAGAACGTCCAGAAACAGAGCCAATTACTCCTCCTCCTGGGAGGGCGTGTGATAAATATAATTGCCGATGAAGTAACAGGCACTGGAACTGCCCACCAGGGCCAGCAGCCAGATGAGCCCCAGCTTGATAATCTCAGGCAGGGTTGCGCTTGCGAAAACCAGTCCCAGAACTATAAAGCCAAGGCCCAGATTGTCGGCCTTGGTCAGGGCATGCAGGCGGCTGTAATTGTCCGGAAAGCGCAGGAGCCCCACGGTCCCCCCCAGAAAAAAAAAGGCCCCGGCCAGGCACAGGATAATGCTTAAAATGTCGAATATCATTTTTCATCTCCTGCCTGGCTTTGCTGCGGGGCTGTTTTGCGCACAAAGGATAAAACGGCCATGATCATGAGCAGGGCAAAAAGCAGGGCTGCATTGCGGATATAGGGTGCTTCAAGGGCCTGGGCCAGGACCAGCAGTATGGCCACCCCGGTGGTGCCGAAGAGCTGCGCTGAGACCATGCGGTCAGCCGGGGTCGGGCCCTGAATGACCCTCCACAGTCCAGCCAGTATGTTCAAGATAAGAAAAGAGGCCAGGGCCAAGTAAAATATCTGCATTGCGGTCCTCCTGGAGTAAGCTATACATGGTTCGATATTACTTTTGGGCCGGGGTATACTGCGTAAGTCGATTAAGGAAGCCACAAGGAGTGGTGTATAAGCAGACCTGGCCCGGTTGGATGGACTTGAGGGAAATAATGGCCTATAGAACTACTGCGACACTTTATTTGAACTCGAAGGGGACTGGCTCCCCGCACTTATTATAATAATCCGTAAGGCTTCCTTAGGAAAATAAGTGCCGGGTGCCTGTCCCCGGTGGCCCAGATGAAAAAATTTACACAAAGTGTCGCTGTAGTGATAGTGATTTATTAGTACAGGTTTTCATGGATAGTCAACTCAGAGGCACAGATGCAGGAAGGGTTAAAGCTGTTGCGCAGCCAGCATGATCGCGGCTGCAACCAGGGGAACACGCAGGTTGTCGTCCAGGGGCCGGGGCAGGGCTTCGGCAATGCAGGCGGCCAGGGACGAGGCTGCACCATGCCAGAAGTTTATTCCGGGAAAAACCAGGGAGATGAGCAGGGCGGTGCCCAGAAAGGCCAGGGAGCCTTCCAAAGTTTTGGGGCTTCTGCCCAGATGGATGCGGCCCAGACGGCGACCGGCCAGGGCAGCGGCGGCGTCTCCCAGCATGAAGATGGTAAAGGCAAAAGCAGCCACCTGCACCGGAAAAACCAGGATCAGGATAAAGGCTGAGAGCATGGCCCAGGTTGCACCGTTGACAACCACCCTGCCCTGCGGCAGTTCTTTTTCCCTGGGGCGCATAAGAGAGCCGAAAAAATTTACAATCCAGTGATTCACAGGGGCTTTGCCGGCCCTCAAGATATCCAGGGCAACACCCAGAAGGGCTAAGCCCCCAAAGATAAATATTGAGGGCGGTTTTCCCAGAAAAAGCATGGTGGCCGGAATGACCAGGGCCAGAACATGCAGGGACTTGCGCATCAGTTCGCGCCTTAAGGGTAGAAATCCGGAGTCGTGCAGGCCGTGCATGTCGTGTTTTTGTGGGTCAGGCATATGTGTATATTTTCCTGTTAGCAATGTCAGGTACTGGTCACAGAAACGGGGAGTAAAGTCAAATGGATATGCATTGCCGGATATGCCTCGGGCGAGATCCAGAGGTATGTTATCAGCAGGGAGAGCTTTTGTACTGGGGTTGCCCCTGGTGCGAAGCGGTTTTTATGGATGAATCCCGCCTGCCCGGTGCCAGAGAGGAAATGCAGCGCTACCTTGAGCACAGAAATGATCCGGCCGATGCCGGTTACATAAGGTTTCTGAGCAGGCTGGCAGACCCTTTGCTGCAAAAATTTTCCACCCCGAGCCTGGGCCTGGATTACGGCTGCGGACCAGGTCCGGCCCTGGCCATGATGCTTAATGAGGCCGGGCACCACGTGGAACTTTACGATCCTTTTTTTTATCCCGGCAAAGAGTCCCTGCAAAAGCAGTATGACTTTATTGCCTGCAGCGAAACCGCGGAACATTTTCACCGGCCTTACCGGGAATTCGTCCTTCTGGATCAACTGCTTCGTCCCGGCGGGGGGCTGGGGATCATGACCTGTTTTCTGGATGATTCACAGGACTTCGGGCAGTGGTATTACCGCCGTGATCCCACGCACGTAGTTTTTTACCGGGCCAGGACCTTCGAGGTCCTGGCATGGATATTCGGGTGGAACTGCGAGATACCCGCCCCCAATGTGGTCCTGATGCAGAAAACAATCTTAGTCCCGTAGCCAGTGGCGCAGCTTTACCAGAAGCAGCTGGGCATTGGACAGCTCTGCCCGTTCCCGGAGCAGTTCGGCCAGGACCTCGGGGCGGTCAGTAATGATATTGTCCACGCCCATGTCTATGAACCTGGACATCTCCCGCCTGTCGTTCACTGTCCAGACGTGCAGTTCATGGCCGTGCCGGTGGGCCCTCTGGATATCTCTCACCGTGGTTATGGCTGCCCGCAGCCCCAGGGCGTCCAGGAGGCTCCGGTCCGGTTCGCCTATGGCCGTATGTACAAAAAGAGAAGTACGAAGCTTTGGCTCCAGGTTTCTGGCTTCCCTCAGGACCTCGGGATCCATTGCCCCCAGAAGGACCTGGTCCACGTAGTCCTTTTCCTGCAAAAGCTCCACCACGATGCGGGTCAGATCCGGGGTGTGCCGGCTGGGCTTTATTTCCAGGTAGATCCTGGCCCGGTCACCCACTACCTCGATGACTTCCTCCAGGGTGGGGATGCCCACCCCTGCAAACCTGGGATGAAACCAGGAGCCGGCGTCCAGGCGCTGCACCTCTTTCAGGTCCAGCTCCCAGATGGGCACCGGCTTGCCGGCCACCCGGCGCAGATCCCGGTCGTGCAGCAGTACGGGTACGTTGTCAGCAGTAAGGCGGACATCTATTTCCACGTAATCAGCGCCATCGACAATGGCCCTTTCAATGGCCGGGATGGTGTTTTCCGGAGCCAGCATGGAGCTGCCTCTGTGGGCGCTTATGTAGACGTGATCCTTGAAATCAAAAAAAGAGTGCACTATGAAGCCGGCCTGGCCCAGGGCGAATGCCAGGAGGATGAGTTCAGCGCTCCAGGCCAGTATTCTGCTTCGTCTCGGGGCAAATGCTCTTTCACGTAAAGGTTCGAAGCCGGTTATCTCCTTATAAACGTTGAAGATCAGCAGGCTGTTGGCCGCTGTACCGGCGAAACTCAGCAGCACGGCCAGGATGATGTAAAAGCTGATGAAAAAAAGTACCGCAGGAACCAGGACAGCGAATTTTTCGGGCAAAAGCCCCAGGAAGAGCCCTCCCAGGGTATCAAAAAGGACAGCTATAATTCCGGGCATGGTAAATATCAGGATGGCCAGAGCCAACACCAGGACCGCGATGCGCCTGATATAGCCCCTGGCAAGTCCTGAGCTTCTTTTCAATGCATTCAAAGGGCTTGATTTTTCCAGAAGCACTAATGGCAGGGCCATGAACCAGCGAAGGTAAAGAATCCCGTTGCAGACAAGCATGCCAAGGGCCACGGGAGTACAGACAGCGCAATATATCCAGAAAACGGCCGGCTTCTGGGAGATAAGAAAATACGGGTCATAGTCGCCCAGAAAAATGAGCCAGGCCACGCCCATGATGAGCACAAAAGGGGCCGCAATGATCAGGTGGGCAACTACCTGAATAAGGGCCAGGGCCAACAGGGATGGCAAATTCCGCCCCACCCGGATCAGGGCCGAGGATGCCAGGCGGTAACGACTGCTGCAGGACCTGGAAGAGATGTAGATCATCCCTGCATGGTGGATAAAGATTATTAGCATGGTCAGGGTGCCCACAGCCAGCACCCAGGCCAGTCCCGCAGGGGACAGGAAAAAGTTTAGCATCTCCTGGTGGCTGATCATGGGATGGCCGGTGGTTGTCAAGACCCTGGTAGTGATCCAGGCCGAGGCGGGTGCCAGCAGCATGACAGCCAGGATGCTGAAAAAAAGGTGATATATGAAAAGCGGCCGGAAACACCGCTTCAGGTCTGAAACGATGTTCAAGGCCTGTATCTTGATTTGCAAACCGTTTCCTCCAAAAATGGCTGCAGTTCACGTGCTCAGCGGGGACAGTCCCAGTGCCAGGTGCTGAACTTCTGCCATTGTTCGAATTATTCTTTGTTTGTAACTATTTAGTCTCGCTGTAGAGTTAAACGTAACCATTCAGGGGGACCTCGGTGGTGGCTGATGGCACAAGACCAGGGGACTGTCCCCGCTAAGTGATGATTATGAAGCTTCACAAAATTTTGCGTCTGTACTTTTCAGTTGTGCAGTAAAAGTGTCGCGGGGACTGTCCCCTGGCCGGTATCTGCCCCCTGA
>PWSL01000424.1 GCA_003563255.1 Desulfonatronospira sp.
CATGTGGGGTCCGCTGGGGCGCGGGTTCAGGCTCTCCCCTGAAAAACGCTACCTGATCCTGGCCGGGGGCATGGGCATCGCCCCTTTTATCGGCCTTTGCAAGGAGCACCCCTATCCCGGCAAGCTGAGCCTTATCTTTGGTCATCGCATGGACCGGTCCTGCTACCCCTTTGATGAACTGCCCGGGGAGATGCAGCGCCAGAATATGCGCCAGACGAACCAGGAAGACATGGAACATTTCGGCCGGGTCCTCAGGGAGCAGATATCCCGGTTTGCTTCCAGGGGAGAGGTCCTGGCCTGCGGTCCCATGCCTTTTCTGCAGGTGGTGCAAAAGCATGTGCTGGAAGCAGGGGCCTCGGCCCAGCTTTCGGTGGAGACTAGAATGGCCTGCGGAGTAGGTGCCTGCCTGGGATGCGTGGTTCAGACCCGCAGCCAGGGTCTGGTACAGAGCTGTGTACAAGGACCGGTCTTTGATGCCGGGGAACTGGTGTTGTAGCTATGGATATAAGTGTCGATCTGGGCGGACTCCGCCTCAAAAATCCCATCATGAGCGCATCCGGGACCTTTGGCTATGGCCTGGAATTTTCTCCCTACGGAGACCTGCAAAAGCTGGGAGCCATCGTGGTCAAAGGCCTATCCCTGCATCCGCGCAGCGGCAATCCCACACCGCGCATCACTGAAACACCCTGCGGCATGTTAAACGCCATAGGCCTGCAGAATGTGGGGGTGGAAAAATTTCTTGCACAGAAGCTTCCCTTTCTGCCTGCGGATGAAACCCCGGTAGTGGCCAATCTCTATGCCCAGGGTGCTGAAGAATTCGTGGAGCTGGCGGCAATCCTGGGGGATGCACCCCGAGTGGGGGCCCTGGAGGTGAATATATCGTGTCCCAATGTGCGTTGCGGCGGGGTGCAGTTCGGCCAGGACCCCGAGGCCGCGGCATCCGTCACCCGGGAAGTGCGCAGGGCCAGCCCGGACAAGCCCCTGATCATCAAGCTGAGCCCCAATGTCACGGATATCAGGGTCATTGCCCGGGCGGTGCGGGATGCCGGCGCGGATGTTATTTCCCTGATAAACACCCTGGGGGGCATGGCAGTGGACATCCACAGCAGAAAGCCCAGGCTGGCCAATATAGTGGGCGGCCTCTCCGGTCCCGCTGTGAAGCCGGTGGCCCTGAAGATGGTCTACGAGGTCTGCCGCGAAGTGGATATCCCGGTCATCGGCCTGGGCGGCATCTGCAGCGCCCGGGACGTGCTGGAATTCATCATGGTGGGGGCCCACGCTGTGCAGGTGGGCACGGCCAATTTCATGCGCCCGGACTTGATTTTCGACCTGGTGGACGAACTGCCCGGCCTGCTGGCTGAGCTGGGTGCAGAGTCTCTCGACGATTTCAGAGGTTCTCTGGAGACTCAATGAAATCCCTTCATTACCCCAATCAACCATTAGCAGATAACTGGACTAAGGGTATAGCCCGGGTTAGCAGCTGTATCCTGCGGGGATAAATAAATCAGGGTCACCCGCCTGCTAAGACTTGAAAAACAGAAGGGTGTCAGATAGGCTGTAAGCTTGAAAACAAGCTGCACTGCTGTTTTTTAAGGAAAGCAGGGGACAGGCACCCCCGCACTTATTTTTGTTAAGGGAAATTTCAGCATATAAAAAAAACAAGTGCGTGGAGAGCCAGTCCCCATGCTACATCCTGCTGTTTTTTTAAGGAAAGCAGGGGACAGGCACCCCCGCACTTATTTTTGTTAAGGGAAATTTCAGCATATTTGAAAAACAAGTGCGGGGAGAGCCAGTCCCCATGCCACATCCAAAGCGCAGATATATTAGCTGCAACCGGTTGAACCTTTGCAGGGTTTTGCTTCAAGGCGAAATCTTAAGGAGATAAAATGCCCCAGCCCATAAAAGATGCAGTCGCCCTGTGTAAAACCATCATGCGCAACGGCTACGATGCATACGTCATCAATGCCCCCCTTCAGGAGCGGGCCATGGACCAGAACCACATGGAAGTGGATATTTGCACGGAACTGGACTTTACCGGCCTGACCAAGCTTTTCCCCAGCCTGGAGACCTCGGGGGGGCTGGATTTCCTGGGCTTCTTAAGGCAGGGCCAGATGACATTCAATTTTTACCCCGCAGACGTCATAGAAAGTTCATATACCGATGGCACCATAGCCCGCATGACTCCAAGGCTGGTTAAGCGTCTGGAAGAGATGGGGGATTTGCCCCTGGTCTGGGCCTGCCCCTACATCCCGGATCCCAGAGCGGTTTACGACGGCTTTGAAGATCTGGATACAGGCAAAATCACCCTGGAGGGACTCCCTGACGAGACCCTGAAGAAGGATTACCTGCGGGCCGTCAAGGCCCTGCGTTTTTCAGCCAATTTCGGCCTGCCCATAGAGGGCAACACATGGCTGGCTATTCTCAGGTCCTCCAGGAGGGTTCTGGACTACGTGTCAGTTACAGATCTCATGGACGAATGGCGCAAGGTGGAAGCCGAAAACATGCACAGGTTCGTGGAGCTTTTGTTTGAATCCATGATCCTGCATGGTCTCATCCCGGAGCTTGCATCACTGAACAGGGTGGAGCAGGTCAAAAATCCCGAGTATGGCCGGGAAAATGTCTGGGAGCATACTCTGGGGGTGATACGCCATTACCCGGAGGAGCTTCCCTATGACTGGTACGGCACTATGGCCTGTCTGTTTCACGATGTGGGCAAACTGTTCGCCGCGGAATACTTTCACGACAAAATCACTTTTTATCAGCACCACCGCATAGGGGCCAAGGTTACCCGCAAGATCCTTAAACGGCTCAGGTTCAATACCGATGAAATCGACCTGGTGTGTCACCTGGTGCGCCATCATATGCGCTTTCATTTCATGCTCACGGACCGCGGCATCCGCAGGTTCATGGCCCTGGACGAATATCCCAGGCTCATGGAAATGGTCCGGGCGGATATCAAGGCCAGGGACGGCAGCTACAAGGAATTCAACCACAACCTGAAGATGCTTGAGAAGGCCAAAGTCAGGGAGGAAATCCTGGAGCCGCTTTTGAACGGGCATGAGATCATGGAATTCACCGGCATCAAGCCCGGTCCCGGAGTGGGGGTGATCCGCGAGGCCCTGCTTCAGGCCCAGGCAGCAGGAGATGTTACCTCGGTGCCCGAGGCCATAGAATTTGTCATGCGCTACAAGGAAAAGGAGCATCTGCAATAGACAACCTGCTGGAACAAGACCGCGAATCAATGCAGAACCTGCTGAAACATCGCGGGGAACCGGCCTACAGGGCGGATCAGCTATGGCAGTGGATGTGGCAGAAGAAGGCCGGGAATTTCCAGGAGATGACCAACATTTCCAAGGCCCTGCGCAGCAGTCTGCAGCAGGAGTTTGTCCTGCAAAGGCCTGAGGTGGTCCAGAAAAAGGAAAGCATTGACGGGACAGTAAAGCTCCTGCTGGGTCTTAGTGACGGCTTCTGTATCGAGACGGTCATCATCCCGGAAAAGGATTATTATACCCAGTGCATTTCCACCCAGGTGGGGTGCCCCATGGGATGTGTCTTCTGCAGTACCGGGCGTATGGGGTTCAAGCGCAACCTCACCCCCGGGGAGATAGCTTCCCAGGTTCTTGTGGCAGGCCGGCACCTGGAGGACACAGGCCTGGACAGTACCCGTCTGACCAACGTGGTGCTCATGGGCATGGGGGAGCCGCTTTTAAACTGGGATGCGGTGAAAAAAGCCATGGGCATGATGACGGATCCCCTGGGACTGGGGATCTCCAGAAGAAGGCTTACCCTGTCCACGGTGGGGGTCAGGGACAGGCTGCAGGAGTTCGGTCGCTCCCGCCTGGGTATGCTGGCGGTGTCCCTGCATGCACCGGATCAGGAACTGCGCCGCAAGCTTATGCCCGGGGCCGCAACCTGGGATATACAGGACCTGGTCAGTGCCCTGGAACAATACCCTCTTGCCCCCAGGGAACGTATTACCATTGAATACGTTCTGTTAAAGGATATAAACGACTCCCCGGCCCAGGCCAGGGGCCTTGTGCGTCTTTTGTCCCGGGTCAAATGCAAGGTGAACCTGCTGGCCTGTAATCCCGGGGAGCATGAAGGATATCAGCCGCCACAGGAGAAGACCATACTGGCGTTTGAGGAAGTGCTTCGCTCCAAGGGGCTGACTGTCACCCTGCGCAAAAGCAAGGGCCAGGATATCAGCGCCGCTTGCGGACAGCTGGCTGCAGATTCATGAACTGGGGGGCATGGGGCGTAGGGCATAGGGCATGGAGCATGGGGAAGAGGGTATGGGCGTGATGAAGAGTATCAGTAAGAAATGATCAAGGGTAAACAAGGAGACACGTTTTGAAACCCGATTTTGACAAGGGAAACGGGCTGTTGCCGGTGATAGTCCAGGAATGGGATACCGGAGAGGTGCTCATGCTTGCTTACAGCGACCAGCAGGCATGGGAAAAAAGCCTGGAGACCGGCGAGGCCCATTTTTACAGCCGCAGCAGAAAAAGTATATGGCATAAAGGCGGGACTTCCGGACACGTGCAGAGGATCCGGGAGATACGCATAGACTGCGACTATGACACCATCTTGTTCATGGTGGAACAGGTGGGGGGTGCGGCCTGCCACAAGGGCTACAAAAGCTGCTTTTTCACCCGGGTGGAAAAGGATGGCCGTTTCCTGGAACATGCCGCAAAAGTATTCGATCCCAAGGAGGTTTACAATAAATGAGCAGCGAGCAAGTCCTGAAGCTGGGCATCCCCAAGGGTTCCCTGGAGGAAGCCACCAGAAGGCTTTTCGCCCGGGCCGGATGGAAGATAAAGCCTCATCACAGGAACTATTTCCCGGAAATAAATGACCGGGAGATGCAGTGTTCCCTGTGCCGGGCCCAGGAGATATCCAGGTACGTGGAGAACGGGACCATGGATGCGGGACTCACCGGCAAGGACTGGATCATGGAAAACGAATCAGACGTGGTGGTGGTCTCGGACCTGGTGTATTCCAAAGTCAGCAACAGACCGGCCAGGTGGGTTCTGGCGGTGGCCGGGGATTCACCCTACCGTCGCCCTGAGGATCTTACGGGCAAAAAGATAGCCACAGAGCTTAGAAATTTTACCCGCAATTATTTTAACAATGCAGGCATTCCCGTGGAGGTGGAATTTTCATGGGGAGCAACCGAGGCCAAGGTGGTGGAGGGCCTGGCTGACGCCATTGTGGAGGTCACCGAGACCGGATCCACCATCAAGGCTCACGGACTCAGGATAATTGCAGAGCTTTTGCAGACCAATACCCAGTTCATAGCCAACAAAGAGGCCTGGGCAGATCCCTGGAAACGAAGCAAGATCGAAAATATCAATACCCTGTTGCACGGTGCTCTGCGAGCGGACCGGCTGGTGGGGCTGAAAATGAACCTGCCCGCGGACAGGGTGGAAGACGTAATG
>PWSL01000301.1 GCA_003563255.1 Desulfonatronospira sp.
ACTGGCTCTCCCCGCACTTATTTTTAAAACCTGTCAATCATCCTTCAGAAAAATAAGTGCGGGGGTGCCTGTCCCCAATTTAGACAGGTTGAAAAGTTTTATAAGTTTCGCTGTAGTGTTAAGAAAAGAGCTTTTATGAATAATTGCAGCATTGAATGGGCTGTTTTCGATTACGGAGGGGTTCTGGCGGAAGAAGGCTTTATGGCCGGGCTGAATGCCATGGCTGACAAGTCCGGTCTGGACCGTGATTTTGTGTTCCAGGCGGCCAGGGAGGTGATCCTGTCCACAGAGTATCTTACCGGCCGTGGAAGTGAAGAAGTTTTCTGGGACAGGTTCAGGGAGGTCACAGGGATACATGGCGGTCCGCAGGAACTAAGGCAAGAGATTTTATCCAGGTTTGTACTTCGCCCGTGGATGCTGCAGCTTTTGGAAAAGCTGAAGGCCATGGGTGTCAGGCGGGCTATCCTGAGTGACCAGGTGAACTGGCTGGACGAACTGGAAGCCAGAGACAATTTTTTCAGGTTTTTTGACAAAGTATTCAACAGCTATCACGTTGGCAAAAGTAAAAACGATCCCACCATTTTTGATGACCTGCTTGTCTGGACTGGAGCTGCAGCCGGCAGGACCGTGTTTGTGGACGATCACCAGCCGCACGTGGACAGGGCGGTTTCCAGGGGGATCAATGGAATTTGCTATACCGGCGGTGAAGACTTCTTGAGGCGTTTTTCCATTATTTGTCCGGGTATTCAAGAGGATTAAACCGTGTATCCTGAGCCGGTTTACAGGATCCAGGTGGAAGAGATAAGTGCGGAAGTGGTCTTTAAAAGGATCAGGCATATGCACATCCGGGTCTACCCGCCTCACGGGGTTGTGCGCATCTCCGCACCCTTGAAGGTCAGAATGGACCGTGTGCGGGCTTTTATGACATCCAGGCTGGACTGGATTCGAAAGCGCAAAAGAAGCATCCAGGAAAGCATCCCCCTGAAGCCATCCAAACCACTCAACGGGGTTCTCTATCCTGTCTGGGGACAAAAATATTCCTTATTGACAGTGGAGCGCGACAGACCCCCTTTTGTAAAACTCAGGCAAAAGAGCATCATCCTGGCTGTTCGTCCGGGTACAGGCCTGGACAAGAAAGAGGCCTTGCTCAATAAATGGTTTCGGGAACAGGTGAAAGACGCTGCCTCGGCTCAGGTGGATAAATGGTCCAGCATTATGCGGGTCAAAGTCAACAAGATATTTGTGCAGGCCATGAAGACCAAGTGGGGCACCTGCAATATGGACAAGGGTAATATCCGCCTCAATACCGACCTGGTTCACCATCCTCCCAGATGCCTGGAATACCTGGTGGTGCACGAACTGGCGCACTTGCTGGAGCCCTGCCACAACAGGCGCTTTTACACCATAATGGACGATTTCTTTCCCCAATGGCGTCTGTACAGGGAGATGCTCAACGGTTGAGCCGGTATGCCTGTATAAAGGGCTAAGCAAAAGACCTTTTGAAAAGCTCTTCCAAAGCCTGTCTGCCGTTGTCCTCCAGGAATCTGGTTCCAGTGCCGGTGAAATGCTGCATGGAAATCACCGGGGCCTGAATCGGCCTCCATTCGCCTTCATCCCAAGTGAACCACTCATTGCGCGTCTGGTCAAAAACAAAAAGAGGCTTGTTGCAGATTTTGGCGTATTCGGCCCCCCATCCGGTACCGCCCTTGACAGTTTTGTCTTCAAGAATCCGGCCCACTACAAATACTTCCGTGCCGCTGGAAACCTGCCAGCAGATGGTCTGCAGGACCTTGCGGAATATCGGAGCTCTGGAATAGTTTCTGTGCATGAGTCTGGAAACGTAGGTAATGCTGACGTCCTTTTTGGCCAGTTCCTCATTGGTAAGATACCTGACCCCCCTGCTTCTTTCGATGGTATGGCCTTCAAAACTGTAATTGACCTCGTCCAGACCGTACTTTTGCGCCAGTTCTCCGAAACATGCCTCTGTACCTTTCGCGCCACCGCTGAACAATATAAATGAGCTTGGATGCATTATGTCCTCCAGGTAATTATGTTGTTTTTTTCGACTGTATCTGCTCAGCGCATTTTTGGGAAAGCAGGGGACAGGCACCCCCGCACTTATTTTTCTGAAAGATGATTGACATGTTTAAAAAAATAAGTGCGGGGAGAGTCAGTCCCCGTGCCATATGCAAAGCGCTGAACAGATACTTATTATAACAGAAAGGCTGCAAAATAATAGTGTCGCGGGGACTGTCCCCAGACCGATTGCAGCATCCCCTGAATGGTTACGATTTTTTGCAGGCGCATCCTGTATGCCTGGAAAGCTCTTTATCCAGGTCCGCAATCTGCACCGGTTTGGCCAGATAGCCGTTCATGCCGGCCTGCAGAAACTTTTCCCTGTCACCGCTCATGACATTGGCTGTCAAGGCTATAATCGGTATGTCCCTGTTGGTACCGATGCTCATGGATTTACGAATTATGCCGGTTGCCTCTACTCCATTCATTATGGGCATTTGTATGTCCATCAGGATACAGTCAAAATCCTGCTTTTCAAGCAACAACAGCACCTCTTGCCCGTCGCCGGCCAGCACGACTTCATGCCCCATTTTTTCCAGAATCTTCATCATGGGAAACTGGTTGGAGACATCGTCCTCAGCCAAAAGGATGCGCAGGCCCTGTTTTTTTTCGTGCAACAGATTAACCTGATGTTCCTCCGGCTGGGAAGCCTTCACAGGAAGCTTGAAGGGCAGGCTCACGTAGACCGTGGTTCCATCTCCTTCAGTGCTTGTTAAGCTGATATTGCCTCCCATGAGCTCCACTAGACGGCGGACAATGGCCAGCCCAAGGCCGGCGCCCTGATATTTCCTGGTATGGGAACCGTCAACCTGGGTAAACGGCTGGAAAAGGTTTCCAAGCTTATCCTCAGGTATGCCTGTCCCAGTGTCGGAGATGGTGAACAGTATTCTAATATCTTCATCTTTTCCGGGGTGTAAAGGAGAAATATTCAGGGTTACCGTCCCCTTATCCGTGTACTTAAGGGCATTGCCCACAAGGTTAAACAATATCTGCAGCAGACGGGCCTCGTCCCCTGTAAGCCTGTCGGGCAGTGCGTCGTCCTGTGTACATATCAGGGATACGCCTTTTTCCATGGCGGTTGCCCTGAACAGATCCGCCAGGGCATCTTGCAGATCTCTCAGGCGGAACTCCTCTTGGATGATTTCCATCTTACCCGCTTCAACTCTGGACAGATCAAGAATATCGGATAAGAGTCTTATCAGACGTTCAGCAGAGGTGAGGCTCAAGTCAACATATTCTTTCTGCTCCTTATCCAGATCAGTGCTCTGCAGGACCTGCAGGGACCCCATGATGCCGTTTACAGGCGTGCGAATCTCATGGCTCATGTTGGCCAGGAATTCGGACTTGGCCTGGCTGGCGGCCTCGGCCTGCTCTTTGGCCAGCAATAATTTTTGTCGGAATGTTTTTTGTTCTGTAATATCACGAACAATTCCGACAGCATGCCACTTGTTATGCAGCGAGACAGAGGACAGTGAAAGCGAGATGGGAATTTCCTTGCCGTCCCTGCCGATGGCGAACAACTCGAGTGTTTTGCCGACGGCATTGCCCTCACCGCTTTTCTGAAATTCCGGGAAGGCATTATTATAGGCTTCCAGGTATCTCTTTGGAGCCAGGAGATTGTGCAGGTTTTTCCCCATAACCTCTTCTGAGGTGTATCCGAAAATTGATTCGGCCATGGGGTTCCAATAGGAGATTTCTCCCTCAGGCCCCATCATGACGATGGCATCCTGAGCTGAGCCTGTAATGGCCAGCAGGCTTGCCTGGCTCTCCTGCAGCGCCTCCTGGGTGCGCTTGCGCTCAGTGATGTCCATTACAAAACCAACTATTTTTTTGCCTGAATCATCAAGGACCACACCTGCTGATTGTCTTGTCCAGCATATAGCGCCGTCTTTTTTGATGATACGGTGTTCATACTCCTGAAAAACACTTTTGTGCTCTTCTGTCATTGAATGGTGTATGCTGATTACATAATCTCTGTCATCAGGGTGCACCAGTTTTATAAAAGCATCGAATGTCCCTGCAAACTCCCCTTCATCCAAACCATAAAGGGCTTCACACTCTTTTGACAGATAAAACGAATCATGATTTATATCATATTCCCATGTACCTGAATGTGCAAAGGTTTGTGCCTGAGCAAGTCTTTGCCTGTATCTCTGGAGTGCATTGATTTTTTCCCTGAGATGTGCAACCATGCTGTTCAGTGCTTCTGCCAGGATGCGAATCTCGTCCTTATTCTTCACCTCCAGGGTTTGGTCTAAATTTCCGCCGGAGCCGATAACTCTGGCAAATGAGATGGTTTTCAACAAAGGCCTGAGGAGGTTCAACACTATAAAAGATACTACAAGTCCTGTTGCCGCCAGAATAGCCATTGTCCAGGCCAGGGAGGTGTTTCTTGCAACCTGGGCGACCTCTTCAACATCGTGTATATACACCCCGGTGCCCACAATCCATTCCCAGGGCTCAAAGCCGGCCACATAAGAAATCTTGGGTTCAATTCTTTCCTCGTCATCGTAATATTGCCAGAGGTATTCCACATGCCCGGTATTCTGTCTCTGCACTACTTCAACCATTTCCACAAAAAGGTTGAGACCCTGGGGATCCTGGAATCCGGAGAGGTCTGCCCCATCCAGATCATGCCTGAAAGGGTGCATGATCATCCGGGGGTGATAATCGTTTACCCAGAAATAATCCTGTCTATGTTCCCCAAAAGTCATGGAGGCGATGGTTGCTCTGGCCCTGCTCTGGGCTTCCTCCCTGGTCAGTGCTCCTGTCTGTTCCTTTTGATGCAGGCTGTCAAGTATTCCCAGGGCTGTATAAACCATCTCCCTGGTTTTATTCTTTTTTCCCTCGTAAATGCTGTCATGGATAGCAGGTACAAGATAAAGCGTTATCAAGAGGAGAAAAAAGATTATGGGAATGATGCCCAGCGCAGCCAACTTGATTTTGATGCTGGAAATATTTAGCCATTTAATCATATCGGCCTCGTTTTTTACTTGTTGCTCTAGCATAGCCCCCTGGAATTATTGTGTCAATCCACGAAGTCTAAGGTTGGCTTTGCCCGAAAACAGGTTGTCAGTTATCAGCGCCTCGCCCGGGCGGCCCGGGACCGAACCGATAAGTAACTGACACCCCTCGTTCCCAGGCTCCAGCCTGGGAACGTCTAAGAGGCCACTTTTTCCGCGCAGGGTCGCGGAAAAAGCCTAGTGACTTACTCATGAAACCTTGTCATAAAAAACAAGAAAATATTGAACCACGCGAAGCGCGTGGCAGGC
Source organism: Desulfonatronospira sp. (assembly GCA_003563255.1). Classification (GTDB taxonomy): domain Bacteria; phylum Desulfobacterota; class Desulfovibrionia; order Desulfovibrionales; family Desulfonatronovibrionaceae; genus Desulfonatronospira. The sequence goes on from PWSL01000301.1 coordinate 5,349, forward strand.
CAGCCGCCCCGGTTGAATGCCCTTCGGGCTTGCTCTTCGAGCAATTCAACTGGGCAGGCAAAGTACGCAAAGTTTAAGA
>PWSL01000269.1 GCA_003563255.1 Desulfonatronospira sp.
ACCGTCCACCTTGAACTCCATAGCCTCAAAGTCAAACTCCAGGCCTTTATGCTTCCAGATCCTTTCCACACCGGAATCAGACCTGTACTCCCGGCGCAGCACCGCCTTGATGCGCAGCAGAAGTTCACGGATGCTGAACGGCTTGACCACGTAATCGTCAGCGCCCAGCTCAAAACCCCCCACCCGGTCCATCTCTTCGCTCTTGGCCGTGACCATGATGACTATGATGTCCTTGAGTTTGTCATCCTTTTTCAGGCGGCGACAGACCTCCAGGCCGTCCATGTGCGGCAGCATCAGGTCCAGGATAATCAGTTCAGGCTGCTCTTCTCTGGCGATTTTAAGTCCGTCATAGCCGTTGTCTGTGAGAAACACCCTGTACCCTGCTGCTTCCAGATTTATGTGCAGCAGGTTCTGGATATCCTCTTCATCCTCTATGACCAGGATCTTGCTTTTTTTCATGCTGCTTACCTTTTTTGCAATGGTTTTAACACTACAGCGACACTTTCTTTAAGCTGGAAGGGGACTGACTCTTTTGCCGCCGGATAGTCCGGCCGTTTTACGGTTTGAGTTCGGCAAAAGTGCCTGTCCCCGGTAACCGAGGCGATAATATTCACAAAGTGTCGCTGTAGTGTTAAAGACTGTTAATTCAACCTTGATGCCATAATATGAAGTCTGCGTTACAATTTGATGACAACCGGCCAAAAATGTTGAAACCGGCAACTTCAGAAAAACAGACTGGATCATGATTATCAAGTCAGGAAAGCAGGAGCAGGCGCATGTGCAGAATATTCCTGCAGCTGAAAAAGATTCATGATGGACTGTATCTGTTAAGCGCTTTGCATGTGGCAGGGGGACTGGCTCTTCCGGGACCCACTTGCCCCGGAAATCGAGTCATTTTGAGCACAAAATGATGCTCAAGTGGGTCCCGGAGTGCCTGTCCCCTGCTTTCCTTAACAGCGCTAAACAGATACGATGGACTTAATATAAGGTGGGAATTAATTAACAGGCAACAGTCCACCCCTGAATAATATTCAACGATCACAAACAGGGTGCAGTCAGGCATTTTCATTTACATATTGCTGCAGCCTGTCCATGCCTTTTTCTATGTTTTCCAGGGAGTTGGCGTAGGAAAACCTGATATGGCCTTCAGCGCAGTCGCCGAAATCAATTCCCGGGGTAACGCCCACTCCGGCCTTTTCCAGAATATCAAAAGCCAGCTCATAAGAATTCCCGGATAAAAACCCGGCGTCCGCCAGGATATAAAAGGCCCCGGTGGGTTCAGCTCCAATGCCAAAGCCCATACCCTTGAGTCTTTCCAGCATGTACTTGCGTCTCTGATTGTAGACCTCTTTCATATGACTGACATCGGCCCGGGCCTTTTCCAGTGCTGCCACAGCTGCCCATTGGGCCACGGAATTGGCGGAGATAAAAAAGTTCTGATGCAGGGTCTGCAAAGTCCTGACAAAAGGCTCCGGGGCAATGAGATAGCCCAGACGCCACCCGGTCATGGCATAAAGCTTGGAAAAACCGTTCAGGACAAAGGCCCTGTCGGTAAATTCCAGGATGCTTCTCTCCCTGCCTTCGTAGACCAGGCCGTGATATATCTCGTCCGAGACCATCCAGGGACCAAGTTCTGCCAGTTCCTGCAGGACCTGATCCGTCAGGAGATTGCCCGTGGGGTTTGAGGGTGAATTTATAAATATGGCTTTGACATCCCGGCTCAGATGTTTTCTGACCTTATCCGGATGCAGTTGAAACCCGTCTTCCCGGCTGGTGGGAATTTTTATCTGCCTGCCCCCTGCAAAACAGATAAAGCTTGGATAGCAGGCATAGTGGGGATCCGGCAGGATGACTCCGTCCCCTGGATGCAGCAGGGTAGAAAAAAGGAGCAGCATGGCCGGGGATGTTCCTGAAGTGACCAGGATTCTGTCGGGATCCACCTGCACCGAGTAATTGTTCTGGTAATGCCTGCTGATGGCCTGCCTGAGTTCCGGGATGCCCAGGCTGTGGGTGTAATGAGTGCAGCCATTGTGCATGGCCTCTTGTGCTGCCTCTTTGACACATTCCGGGGTATCGAAGTCAGGCTCTCCAATCTCCAGGTGAATTATATCCCTGCCGCCCTTTTCCATCTCCTTGGCCCGCTCCAGGATTTCCATGACGTAAAACGGCTTTATCCCGGAACAGCGCTGTGCAATGCTTGCTTCAGGCATAATGATTACAGGTTTACCTGCAGCCCCTTCTGCTGCAGATACTTTTTGACTTCGGTGATGCTCAGGGTGCGGTAATGAAATACTGAGGCCGCCAGCAGGATCTGCGCCCCGCCATCAACAACGCCCTGGTAAAAATGCTCCAGCTCTCCTGCTCCTCCGGAGGCCACCACCGGCAGATCAACAGCATCCGATATGGCCCGGGTAAATTCCAGGTCATAGCCGTTTTTTGTGCCGTCACCGTCCATGCTGGTGGGCAAAAGCACCCCGGCCCCACGCTCTTGACATTCTTTGGCCCACTTCACTGCATCAACACCCATCGGCCTGGTACCCCCGGCCACCACAAGTTCAAAACCGGATGGCATCTGCGAGTTGCGCCTTCCGTCCAGGGCCACGGTGACCCGGTGAGAACCGCATTCTCCGGCCGCATGATCTATAAGTTCAGGGTTTTTGACCGCTGCGCTGCTCATGGAAACCTTGTCCGCCCCGGCATCCAGGACCATCTTGATATCGTCCAGGGAGGATATGCCTCCTCCCACGGTAAGGGGAATGCTTATAACCGAGGATACGCTGCGCACCCACTCCAGCCGGGTCTTCCTGTTTTCCTGAGTGGCGGAAATATCCAGGATGGCCAGTTCATCCGCGCCCTGACGCTGGTAAAAGGCCGCGTGTTCCATGGGATCTCCGGCATCGGTTATGTTTACGAAGTTGACTCCCTTGACCACGCGGCCTTCTTTCATGTCCAGGCAGGGCATAATGAAGACTGTTTTCATGTATCATTTCCTTTTTGAATCTAGTTTTTAACCCCATCAAACATCAGCAATGGTGAACTGCCCGTCACGGTATATGGTCAGAACGTCTCCACTATTGAGGTATGCATGCACCTCTTTGGGCTCGGTATTAACAAGGTCCCAATGCAGTGCGGAGTCGTTGAAGCCCATTTCCTGCTTGAGTTCCGGGGTCAGCTGTGATGAATCCTCGGAATAGGTGTCGGCATAGGATGCTCCCAGTGCTATATGACTGTTGCCGTTCTCCCCTCCAAAATTCTCATCGTAGAGTGTATGGGCCATAAAGGTGTTGATGCGGGAAAAACGCTTGTCCGTCAGAGAAAATTCCCCCACCATGGAGGCCCCTTCATCCATCTGAATCTGCCTTTTGAGGAACTCTTCGCCCTCTTCTGCTCTGGCTTCCTGCAGTCTGCCATCCTTGAATACAAGCGTTACTCCACGTACCATGTTGCCGCTGCGATAAGATGGCTGGTCAGAAAAGAATACTCCCTGAGTTTTTCTGTAATCCGGGGAAAGAAACAGTTCAAAGCTGGGAATATTATGCCCTGAAAGCCCCACCCACCTGCGTTTTTCGCCTGGATAAACCTTCAGGTCCGTATTTTGAGACAGGACATGAAAGTATTCTACATCCATATTGTCCAGCCAATCTTTAATCCGTCTGGTTTGTTCGAATATATTTTCCCAGATAAAGCAGGGGTCGTCCCTGTCCAGGTAGACCGCACGCACGATCTGGTCCTTGTATTGCTCCAGGGTCAAGCCTGCTTTTGCAGCCAGCTCTGCAGTAGGATACAGGCACAGGCTCCAGCCGAAAGCGCCCTCGGATTCGCGCGCCTCAAGTATGTCCCGCAAATACTTCTTGGCTACTGCAAACCTGCCTATCCGGGAAGGGTCAATATCCTTTAAATGCGTAAGAGACTCCGGACCAAGCAGTGAGACCAGACCGTTTAGATGAGAATATAGTTCCCGGTCTCCAGGTAACTTAAAATCGAGCTGAAAATCCTCTGCCATGGAAAAATATGTCTTTTCAACTTCTTCAGGGGGAGTTATCCGCAAAACCGGGTAATAACGCTGGTCCATAAATTTACGAAACAACTCATGGGCCAGTGGAATGCAGCTCAAATCTGAACGTATGAGAACAATATCCCCGGGAGCAAAGGGATGCTTTCTGGCCTTGCGCATACCCCAGAACATGACTTCTGCATATTTTTCAAGTTCTTGCTTGGTAAACAACCTGTTTCTCCTTATATTATCACGTTGAGTTTCAGGGCAAGGTCTCTTTTTTGAGGTTCATGGAAAACAAAATTCGGATCCGGTTCCAGGCCATGTCCCCGGCGGTATTCCTGGTGCAGGTCATGATAGTTCAGGGCAGTTCCTTTTTCAGGATCCAGGCCCAGTTCTCGGGCTATATCATGGAAACTTTCCTGCTGTCCTTCAAGCTCTATAAAACTGCCGAAAGGGAGTATATCCAGGCAGATCCTGGTTTTACCCCGTCTGCAGACCCTGCGGAACTTTTCATACCTGAACCACGTCTTGAAACCAAGGTGAGTCAGCATTATCAGCATTTGGTCAGGGTCCTCTATCCCGCTTTCAATCTCATGTCTTTGCTTGCAGCCGGACTCTTCCCGGCCGGCAACAGGCAGCTTCATGGTGACTTTACCGCCCTGCCCTTTCCTGATGCGAAGCAGCACACCCCGTCTGCGCAGGTTGCCATCATCCGTGTCCAGGACCAGGTTCTCTTCAAAATACCAGCTGGTGCAAGGCATTTTTAAGGAAGCAATGCTTTCTAAAACAGTTGTAAAAGAAACAACCGGATATTTAATTTCCGTTTCAAGCTGCATAAGATGAACAGGCTGTAGAGGTACTGTTACATATCACCTGGAGAGTTCAAAGTTGTCAGTCATTGGTTAAAACTACAGCAAAACTAATTTATTGACCTCCTGGTACTGGCTCTTCCAGGACCCACTTGTCCAAAATAATGATATATTATTAGCACAAAATGATACTCAAGTGGGTCCCGTAGTGCCTGTCCCCTGCTTTCATGTGTTGCCGACACAGCCAGTTTTACTACCTGTATTGCTGTGAAAAATCAATGTTGGCATTGATAGCCGGGGAGAGCCGGACCCGTGGATGATGCGTCTGCAAAAAACCCTCCTGCATACGCCAGGGAATCAATAACCAGGTTGCAGGGGTCAATAAAATCAAATGGTTACCAGCGGTGTACGAGAACTTTTGACTGTCCTGTGATAACAACTAACTAAGGCGGGCTTTGTCCGCAACCCAAAAACATATTCTCACTCAAAGGCGCAAAGGTCGCCAAGGAAGACAGGATAATTTTTTTCATTTGTCACTCGTTTCTCGTGACAAATGAAAAGGCAGCCTTGTCCAAAACCGTGTCCCGGTTTTGGACAATACCTCTGCTTCGCCTCTTAAA
>PWSL01000215.1 GCA_003563255.1 Desulfonatronospira sp.
AAGAAGCGGCTGGAGCCGCAAGAACTAAATGTTCCCAGGCTGGAGCCTGGGAACGAGAGGTAAGCGGCTGGAGCCTGGGAACGAGAGGTAAAACTTCCGTGTGTTCCGTGGGCATAACCTCCTGGCTTTTTTTAAAAATGAAACAACATGTTTGTTCGAAATTTGTGCTATGCGCCTAAAGCATTATGAAAAACCAGGCAGACAATAATCACTACAGTAGCGATTCTTGCAATGCAACACACCAGGACCTGCTGCAGGTGTTTCACAGTGTTAACCAGGCCCTGTTTGTGCATGATAAGCACGGCAAGATCCTGGAGTTGAACGACAGGGCCCTGAAGATGTTTGGTTTGAACAGGCAGGAGGCCCTGCAGCTCAATCTCAGCAGGGATTATTTCGCTCCCAGGACGCCCCTGCGCAAGCTTTCCAAGCTCTGGCCCCGGATAAGAGCAGGTAGAAGCCTTACCTTTACATCCATTGCCCTTAACCCCGGTAGCGGGGTCAGTTTTACAGTACAGATTTTTATGAACAAAATCACCTGGAACGGCAGGGAAGCATTGCTGACCAGCCTGAGCGACATTACCAGGCACAAACAATACGAAACCAGGCTCCGGATACGCAGAAAGCAGCTTGCAGCCATACTTGACGCCGTGCCTATCGCTACCTTTGTTATTGACCATGAACACAAAGTTGTCATCTGGAACAAGGCCTGTGAAAATTTTACAGGTGTTCCAAGTGAAAAAACACTGGGCCGGGCTATAGATTCAAAGATTTTCTATCATGGCCCCCCCAGGCAGGTTCTGGCGGATATGGTCCTTGACAGCAACCAGGACAAGATGTGCCGGATGTACGGGGATAAACACCTGGCTACCTGCCTTTTTATCCCGGATGCCTTCGAAGCCAGAGACACACTCAGGATGCAGGGTGAAGACAGGGATATATATTTCCTGGCTGCCCCTTACCGGGACATGCAGGGCCGGGTGATGGGTGCAATTGAGACCATCCAGGACATAACCGACCGCACCAGGGTGGAGAGAGCCCTCAAGGCCAGTGAGAGGCGTCTCAGGGAGGTGACTGCCAATATCCCCGGTGTTGTTTACCAGTACCTTGTCCCGGGCCGCGGAAAGGGCAGGTTTACTTTTGTAAGCGATGGTGTGCGCTGGATGTTCGGTCTGGATCCCTACAAGGTGCTCGAAAACCGGGAGCTTTTTTTTCAGGGGATGGATGAAGAGATACGAAACCGGTTCCTACAGAACCTGGAGTACAATGATGATCCGGACTTTCTGCATGAGTTCGTCTTTTCCATGGACCTGGTGCAGAACGGGGAAACGATCTGGATAAAAAACAGGGCCTTGTCCCGGGTCCGGGAAGAGGACGGGGCCATCATCTGGAACGGGGTGCTCACCGATATAACCCAGGAGAAGAGACTGGAAAAAATGCGCAGCGAAGTGGAGCGCATTGTGCGCCATGATATGAAGTCCCCTCTCATCGGCATCGCCGGACTGGGGAGACTGCTGTTGAAGGAGGATATAAGCGAAAAGCAGCGTAACTTTGTGGTAACGATTTATCAGTGCGGTCTAAAGCTCCTGCGTATGCTCAACAATACCATGTCTATCCTGCAGATAGAGCAGGGAACCTATACCGTTAAAGACGAGAGAGTCAACCTGGCTGAGCTTTTCTGCTCCCTGCACGATGAGTTAATGCCGTCCGCCGAAAGCAGGTCAGTGCAACTGGAGTACTTCCTGGAAGGAAAGCCCCTGGAAAGGCAGGACACGCTAATGGTGCGGGGGGAAAGAATCCTTCTTGATTCCCTGTTTGCCAATCTGCTGCAGAATGCGCTGGATGCATCTCCAGCTGGAGATCGGGTTCAGGTAAACATAAACCGCCGCGAAAAATCATTTCTTGTGGATATCCACAACCAGGGGGCTATTCCCGAAAGCATCCGCAACAATTTTTTTGAGCGCTACGTAACTCACGGCAAACAATACGGCACGGGCCTCGGTACATACAGTGCCTTGCTCATCGCCAGGGCCCACGGCGGAGACATATCCTTTACCACTTCTGAAGATGAAGGCACCCACCTCCTTGTGACCCTGCCGGCACCGGAATGATTGATCTGAAGAAGGCGGGATGGGGGGCAAAAAATGGCGCGCCTGGGAGGATTCGAACCCCCGGCCAAGAGCTTAGAAGGCTCCTGCTCTATCCTACTGAGCTACAGGCGCACAAAATGATGGATAACCAGGTAATCTGTTCAGCGGTAACCATTCAGGGGGTGCCGGAACCGGCCCGGGGACAGTCCCCGCGACATCTTTCCTGCACAAATAAAATATGACAAACGCTAAGTTGTGTGAACCTAACATAGATAGTACTTAGCGGGGACAGTCCCCAGGCCTGGTGCCAGCAATCAATAGCGAGGATCCCCTGAATGGTTACGTTCAGCGCAATTGAGGCAGGTATAATGTTTTATAAGTTTCGCTGTAGTGCTACATTTGTAACTTCTCAATAACTCCTGGCGATCTTACACTATGAAAATACCTGGATTCCGGCTTTCGCCGGAATGACGAATGAAAACAGGTCGTTGCATTGTGATGTCATACCGGCGAAAGCCGGTATCCAGGAATACTGCCCGGAGTTATTGAGAAGTTACCAAAATTCAAGCACCAATTGTCCTTGCTATGTATCGCTGATCAAAGTAAAGAACTTGATCACCCTAAACTTTCAGGTTTTGCAGCACGAACCAAACTATGCTTTTCATCCTGGCCTTTTTCCTGGTCTACCTGGGTATGCATTGCTTCACCTGGGTGCGCTTCTCCGGGCAGTTCGGATTCTCTTCAAGAATCAGGCGCGGTGGCTTCCGGCTTTGCCTGCTCCTGGCGCTTAGCCCCATAGCCGCCCATCTCATCCCCCTTTCCTGGCCCGAACCCCTGGTGCATGTCATATGGCAAATAGTCTTTACCTGGCTGGGAGTGATATTTTACCTCTTTTTGCTCCAGCTTGCCCTTTTTGTTCTGGAACTTATTGTCCAGCCTGTATGGGGAAAGATCAGCCCCGGGTTTTCCCGGGGAGCGGCCCTTGCAATCATCATCATAACCTTTCTCACCGTGGGCTGGGGGTTTATGGAGGCAGCAGGTCCGGTGCGGGTAACAGAGTACGAAATATCTTCGCCAAAAATCGATAATGAGCTGCGAGTGGTCTTTGTCTCGGATACCCACCTGGGGGTGCAGAAGTCCATGCAGCGGGTCAAGGACCTAAAAAGTCTTGTCCATGACCAGGACCCGGACCTGATCATCCTGGGCGGGGATATATTAAACGACCACCTGGAATGGCTGCATGAAGAAGCCCGTATCATGCATGGCATGCAGGCTGGCCTGGGCAAGTACGCAGTCCTTGGCAACCACGAGTTTTATGCCGGAGTACAGGAGTCCAGAGATTTTTTCGACCGGGCCGGCTTCACACTGCTGGAAGATGAGATTGCATATATTTCCGGCACACAAATTAATATCGCAGGAGTAAGCGATCCAGCGCCATACAGGCGATTCAAAAAACACCAGGAAAACGTCACCAGGGAACTGACACGTCAGCTGGACCCGGAAAACTACAACATACTTGTCAGCCACCGTCCCTGGGGCTTTGAAATCGCCCGGGACGCCGGAGTGGACCTGCACCTGGCCGGGCATACTCACAAAGGCCAAATCTTTCCTTTCCGCTTCTTTGTCCGGCTCAAGTACGATCACGTCTACGGCATACGCCGTTTAAACGACTCCGCCCTGATAGTCACCAGCGGGGCCGGCAGCTGGGGTCCGCCCATCCGGGTCCTGGCCCCGCCGGAAATCGTTCTGGTAAAGATAAGCCCCGGCAAGGTCGACTGAAGCCTTGTATCTACCGCGGATGCGGTGGAGACCATGTGCATACCAGGTTCCTCATTCCTGGTATGCACATAAAAAACCTCTTTTATCTGCCTGCCCCGTTGAATTTCTTCCATTCAACTGGGGTGTCAATCTGTGTGATCTGTGGGCAAAAAACTCTTTTCTGTATTGGGTTGCGGGCATGGCCCGCGTTAGGCGCTTAGTACAAATTTCAAACAAACATGTTGGTCGTTATAATTGGTTCGTGGTTCCTGGTTCTTCGTTCCTGGTTACCTCTTGTTCCCAGGCTGGAGCCTGGGAACGCTTAGTTCAGTGGCACCAGCCGCTTCTTAAAAAATGTGGCTGGAGCCACAAAAAAGCGATGTTCCCAGGCTCCAGCCTGGGAACAAGAAAAAAAATCCTTGCTTGCATGTTTATGGGACAGGCACCCCGGTACTTATTTATTATTGAAATTTCAGCATATTTGAAAAAATAAGTGCGGGGAGAGCCAGTCCCCATGCCACCTTCAGAGCGCTAAACAGATACCCAAACCTGCAAATATCAAACAAAAAAGCCAGTGGCACTGAAGATTGAACTTCTTCGCCACTGGCTCATACCCTTTGACAATACAAACAGGGCTTATCACTACAGCGAAACTTATAAAATATAATATTATACCTCAATTGGGGACAGGCACTTTTGCCGGTTGATAGCTTGCACCTACTCTCAATAAACTGGCGGCAAAAGAGCCAGTCCCCGGAGGTCAATCATAAGTTTCGCTGTAGCGTTATTCAGCCTTGTAAAAGGCCTTCTTGACTGCGTTGCAGATTGGACATTTGTCCGGTGCATCGTTTTCTACAGTGTATCCGCACACAGAGCAGATGTAGTACTCCGCCTCTTCCAGGTTCTCCATTTTTTCCAGGGCCTTCTTGTACAGGTTGGCATGGACCTCTTCTACGTCATTGGCAAACTGAAAGCTTCTTTTGACCGCATTGTGGCCTTCTTCTTCGGCTTCCTTGATCATTTGCGGATACATGTGCTTGAACTCGTGCGTCTCCCCGGCAATGGCCGTTTCCAGGTTCTCTTTGGTGGTCTTTATTTCCCCCATGTTTTTCAGATGGGTATGGGCATGCACTGTCTCGGCTTCGGCAGCAGCCCTGAACAGTCTGGCCACCTGGGGAAATCCTTCCTTCTCAGCCTGCTTGGCAAAGGCCAGGTATTTACGGTTGGCCTGAGATTCTCCTGCAAAGGCATCCTGCAGATTCTTCTGGGTCTTACTCATAATCTACCTCCTGGTTATTAAATATTCATATTAATAATTATTACTATCTATTGATTTGCTTGTCAACACTTATTTATCTTCTTTTTTCCCTGAGCAGTTCCTCCATCTTGGAGTCCATATCTTCCAGGCGTTTTTCAAGCCGGGTGAGTACTACTGCCGGGTCCTGCTTGGAGCCTTCTTCAATAGCCCTATCCTCCATAGCCCCTACTATGATACCGACAACCAGGTTGATGACAGTATAAGTCGTCACCAGGATAAAAGGCACGAAAAAAAGCCAGGCGTTAGGGTAAACCTCCATTACAGGTCTAACCACGTCCTCGGACCAGCCCTCCAGAGTCATAACCTGAAACAGGGTATACAGTGAAGCACCCATATGGCCGAACATTTCCGGAAATTCGCTGCCGAACAGTTTGGTGGACATGACTGCGCCCACATAAAATACAATGGCGATAATCCCGGCCACCGAACTTACTCCGGGCAGAGCGTGCAGCATGGCTCCCACCACCCGGCGCATGCTGGGCAAAACAGAAATCATGCGCAAGACCCGCAAAACCCTCAAAGATCTTAAAACAGCAAATCCGGCCTGATCGGGTATCAGCGAAACAGCTACCACCAGAAAATCAAATACATTCCAGCCATCCTTGGGAAACTTCCTGCGCTGGGCATAAATCTTGATCAGCAACTCCACCACGAAAAAGCCCAGGCACAGTTTGTCAATGGTCAAAAGAACCGGACCGGCCAGGGCCATGGCCAAATCCGACGTTTCCAGCCCCAGAACAATGCCGTTTAATAATATTACGGCAATAACCAGCCTCTGGAACTTCTGGTTCTCAACCAGAGCTAGAGTCCTGGCCTGCAGAACTTCAGCCAAATTTCTATCTTGCTTTATAACCATCGGATATCTATAGACTAAAATATATTATTACTGTTTTACACTATGCATCTGTTGCCGTGAAAATATTTTCAAATCCAGGGTGTGAACATTATTTGTTCATGAGCAACTTTAGTGACCAACTAACGCGGGCTGTGCCCGCAACCCAAAAACATAATCTCACCCAAAGGCGCCCCAGTTAAATGGTTCCGCCTACACTTCGTGAATTTATCAGGGCAGGCAGGTTTCATGAGTAAGTCACCAGGCTTTTTCCGCGACCTTGCACAAAAAAGTGGCCCCTTCGGGGCATTATCCGGTTAACCCTTGCAGGACGTGTTGAGCACGGCTTCCTGCCCGGAGGCTTACAGCCCGGAGGGGGACAGGCTCTCCCGGTATTTATTGTTCGTATCTGTTTAGCGCTTTTAAGTAAAGCGCTAAACAGATACTTTTCATTTATGCCAGTCTATTGCCCAGACTTCAGGACAGCAATTCCAGCAAATGATAGCGGCCCTCAATAATGGCTGCGACAAAAAGCAGAGGCACAACAAAAATCAGGTAAACGCAGTGCACCCGTTTCAACCTGTCCAGCCAGGACAGGTATACTTCACTCCATCGAAAACCTACACCTCTCCACATTCCCACCCCGAAAGCAATGAACATTGCCGGCCACTCGAATATGCCGTGAGGCACCAACATGACCGCCATTTCCACCCAGGGCACGTGATCCATCCATCCGGCAAACCAGCCCAGCAGAAGTCCGTTGAAAACGGCAAATGTAAGTGGAACAATGCCGAAAAACACGACGAAACACATTGCAAGATAGCTGGCTATAAGATTGTGCACGAATATTCTCAGGATGAATTCCAATGCCCCCAAATGCATGAACTGCTGCATCAGAGAATCGAACTGAACCTCCAAAAAATCAAAATATCCCGGCAGGCTCCAGGCAACTACTGCCGCAGTGCAATAAACCAGGACAGCCCCCAGAATCCAGCTTCTGGCAGACATGAGTGTATCAATTGCCAGTTCAAAAATGTTTCTGTATACACTTTGCATGAATATTACCTTGAGAGATAAAAGCGTCTCACCCGGGGGCCCGGGACCGAACCTATAAGTAACTGACACCCCTCGTTCCCAGGCTCCAGCCTGGATACTTTCTTGTGGACGCAAAGCGTCAGAAAGATGTTTGTGACTTACTCCTGAAACCCTGCCTGCCCCCGTTAAACAATACTGAAAGCGTTCCTGCGGAGCAGGGTTTAACTGGGGCCTGCCCGGTTAAACAACGCCTCGCGTTCCAGCTTTGCTGGGTTTAACTGGGTCAGAAAAACAAGAAAAATTTGAGCCATGGCGGGGGGCAACGCCGGGCAGTGGGGCTGCCCCCGATAAGAATGAACCAGATAAAAGGCAACCAGCTTTGCTAACGAGAGATTGCAGTAACTAACCCTACAACGAAACTTATATGTACCTCAAGGGGACTGGCTCTTCCGGCACCCACTTGAAGCTGAAAATCAGGCTCCAAAGGCACAAAAACACATTCAAGTGGGTGCCGGAGTGCCTGTCCCCTCCTTTCCTTAAAAGGGCTGAACAGATACGTAATGATAAAAGAACAATTCAACCCCGTAATGCAATACATGGCGGCCAAGCGTAAACTATAGGCCTAATACCTGCAAAAAGGCTGCTTGTCACCCGGAAGATGCCTGGTAAATACCACCTGCCACAGTTGAATATACCTGGACCGAAAAGCCCCGGCACATGATAGCAGATAATACTCCCACATGCGCTTGAAGCGGAGGTCATAGCTGCTGTTTTCTGCGGAAAGCCCGGGCCAGGCTTCTTGAAAATTCCTGTTCCAGGCCATTAGGGTCTTGTCGTAGTGCGGTCCAAGGTTGTGTACGTCTTCCAGCACAAACAGGCCCTCAGCGGCCCTGGCAATCTGGGCCATGCTGGGAAGCATCCCGTTGGGAAAGATATACTTGCTTATCCAGGGATCACAGCCCCTTCTGGACCTGTTGCTGCCAATGGTATGCAGAAGAAAAATGCCATCTTTCTTCATGCAGTCATAAGCCACCTGCATAAAGGTTTGGTAATTTTTAAAACCCACATGTTCGAACATGCCCACTGAAACCAGCTTGTCATACCGTCCTGTAATCTCCCGGTAATCCTGGTCGATAAAATCCACCGGCAAGTCGCGGCAAAACTCTTCAGCATACGAGAGCTGCTCCCTGGAAATATTCACCCCCGTGACCCTGCAACCGTAATGTTCGGCAAAGTAACGGTCCAGCCCTCCCCATCCAGAGCCAATATCCAGGACATGGTCATGGGATTCAAGATGCAGCTTTCGGGCAATCAGGTCCATTTTCTCCTGCTGGGCCTTTCCAAGATCTCTGGTATTCTTGAAAAAGCCACAGCTGTACTGCAGGTGGGGGTCGAGAAATGAAAAAAACAGGTCATTGCCCAGATCGTAGTGTTTATCTGCAATTACCCGGCAACGCATCTTGGACTGCAGATTTAATAAAACAGCCGGCAGAAACCTGATCAAGTACCTGACATTTCCACTGACTTTCCGCTCCAGCCCGCTGGACAAAAGCCTGTATATCATCTCGTCTATGCGCTCGCAATCCCACCATCCGTCCATGTAGGACTCTCCCAGGCCAAGGCTTTTTTCGCTCCATACCCTCTTGTACCAGCGCTCATCATGGACCTGTATGTCCCAGGGGTTGTTTCCATTGACCTCAATACAGGCATTTTTCAACACGTTGTGGACAGTATCTGCAATCATCTTCTTCCTCGCTATGATTAAACTCTTATAAGGGGATGGTATCTGTTTAGCGCTTTGCATGTGGCATGGGGACTGGCTCTTCCGGGACCCACTTGTCCCCAAAAATGAGATATTTTAAGCACAGAATGATGCTCAAGTGGGTCCCGGAGTGCCTGTCCCCTGCTTTCCTTAAAAGCGCTAAACAGATACAGGGGGTGAAAGCTCCAGGATCGTCGTTCACGGTTGAACAGAAAGTCAAATAGTTATGAAAAACATGCGACAGCCGGGTGGAAATTGTTTTTGAACGTATACACAAAGTAATAAAAGTTCTACCTGTCAAGCATCGGCACGACAGACTGCATCTCCCTCACCGTAAACCACCTCCGGATACCCGGCCAGGTCGAACGGATCGCCCTTCCAACACACAAACGAGGCCCATTTGCCCTTTTCCAGGGTGCCAAGCCTGTCCTGAATCCCAAGCACTGTTGCATTTTTCCTGGTCAGAACCTCAATAGCCTGCTGCCTGTCAAGCCCCAGGCGCAGAAGCCAGCGGGCCTGCAAAAGCAACTGGCGGGCAGGGGTCACCGGGTGATCAGTCATGAGCCCGAATTCGACACCGGAACTCAGAAGGTGTTTCAGGTTCCGCCAATTCTCGTGCTTTAACTCCACCTTATAGGCAAAAGCATCCACAGGACCGTAAACAACCGGTATACCGCGTCTGGCCAGTTCTTCAAAGATCTCAGCATGGTGTACGCCCATGGCATGCTCAATATGTACGCGCAGTGAAAATTCATCAACCAGCCTCAAAAGGGCGGCGATGTCATCGACCTTGTGCACGTGCACCCTTAACAGGAGTTCTCCTTTCAAGACCTGGAGAAGGGTTTCTTCTTCCACGGACAGAATGATTTCTTTTTTCTTTTCCTCGTCCGCGACCTGACGGCGCTTTTCCTTGACCAGCACCTGGTCCAGCCTGTTGCGCAGCATGGCCATGGCCCCCATGCGGGTGGTGGGCCTGGACCCGCTCCAAGACGTGGTGGACATGGGATTATATCCCAGGGCCGCCTTGAGCCCGGACCTTGCAACAAAGGCCCGGGTACTGTCCGCAGCATAGTTTCGAATAACCGCGCTTCTGCCTCCGATTATATTGCCGCTTCCCGGCAGGATGCAGGAGTAAAGCACCCCTGCTTCAACGGCATCCTGCAGGGCCTGGTCATCCATCTGCAACGAGTCCAGCGCGTCAGCCATGACCAGGATAGGATCCTGTCTGTCGTTGGACTCGGCCTCGGCCCGGGGTTCACCTGCCCTGACCATGCCTATGTGGCTGTGGGGATCTATCAATGCCGGGGTTATCACCCTGCATTCATGCACCAGCTCACCCTGTACTTCCCTGGAAACCTCTTTTACTAAAGGCCCTTCAAATACCAGACATGCATTCTGCAGAACCTGGTTACCCGTATATATTGTCTGTGCCCGTACGCTTCGCATTGCTGCTTCTTCCTCCTTGTTTCAACAACTAATCCCGGCTTTGCCGAAAGGTAGCTGTTTAGCGCTTTGGATGTAGCATGGGGACTGGCTCTTCCAGGACCCATTTGTCCCAGAAAATGAAACATTTCAAGCACAAAATGATGCTCAAGTGGGTCCCGGAGTGCGCTAAACAGATACTTTTGTACCAATAGGTATAGATAACCCCCGGGACTCGAGGCAAACCATGAAAAAGCAGCGCCGGCACACATACTGGAAATGACCCTGTCGGGAATGGGCTGAACTGGTAAGCCGAAAGCTTGTCCTTTGCTGCTCTATCATGTAAATTGTTTCGCATACATTAGCAATCAACAAGAATAGACTGACGCGGGCGTAACCATTCAGGGGGTCCACAGTGGTGACTAATGGCACAAGGCCAGGGCACTGGCATCAGGCTTGGGGACTGTCCCCGCTAAGTAGTAACATTTAGCGCTTTGGATGTTGCATGAGGACTGGCTCTTTTGCCGACCTCAAACCGTAAAACGGCCGGACTGTCCGGCGGCAAAAGAGCCAGTCCCCTTCCAGCTGAAATATAGTGTCGCTGTAGCGCTAAACAGATACAAAAAATAAGTACGGGACAGTCCCCCGGGCTGGAAGCAGTACCTAGTGCTGAACAGATATGTATAAACTAAGACTTATTGAGATAAAGCGGTTGCTTAATTATCTCTGCCTCGAATTTTTGCAGGCACATCTAAATTATGATGACAGCTGATCCAAAAAAATTTATAAAAGAAAGTGCTTCCTCTAATCCCAACCCCCAAATGCATATGTCTGGAAAAATATTAATAATTGATGATGAAGAGGATATCAGGCTCTCTCTGCGTGGTATCCTGGAAGACGAAGGCTACGTGATACTGGAGGCCGAAAGTGGAGAGCTTGGCCTGCGGCTGATCGGCCCCGGGGTTGACCTTGTCCTTCTGGACATCTGGCTGCCGGGAGTGGATGGATTGGAGGTCTTAAACCGCCTACGGGAGAGCCATCCATATCTGCCTGTGGTCATGATTTCCGGACACGGCAACATCCAGACTGCGGTACAGGCCATCAAAAGCGGCGCCTTTGACTTCATAGAAAAGCCATTGTCCCTGGAAAAGGTTCTGATCACCCTGGAAAAGGCCCTTGAATTCTCCAAACTCAGGCGGGAAAACCGCAGGCTTCGCCTGAGCAGCAAATCCTCGGAAGTACACAGAATAACCGGCGAGTCCCATCATATCACGGAACTGAGGAGACACATTGAACAGGTGGCTCCTACCGAGGCCTGGGTGCTGATTACCGGCGAGAACGGTACTGGAAAAGAAATTGTGGCCAGGTCTTTGCACCTCAAAAGCAACCGGGCCGATCACCCTCTAATTGCAGTCAACTGCGCGGCCATCCCTGAAGAACTCATCGAGTCGGAACTCTTCGGCCATGAAAAAGGCTCCTTCACCGGGGCGTCGACTTCCAAGCAGGGCAAGTTTGAACTGGCTGACAGTGGTACCCTGTTTCTTGATGAAATAGGAGACATGAGCCTAAAGACCCAGGCCAAGATACTGCGCATCCTGCAGGAGCAGAGTTTTGAGCGCGTGGGCGGACACAAGACCATAAACGTCAACGTCCGGGTCATAGCCGCCACCAACAAGAACCTGCAGCAGGAAATGAAGAAGGGCAGTTTCAGGGAAGACCTGTTTTACAGGCTGAACGTCTTTCCACTGAGCCTGCCCCCCTTACGGGACAGAAAAGAAGATATCCCCCCCCTTCTGGAAGAATTCACCTCTCAGTTGAGCCAGGAACATAATTTCAAGCCCCTTAGTTTCAGCCCTGATGTCATTAGCATATTGCAGAAACACCCCTGGCCGGGAAATGTACGCGAACTCAAGAACTTTGTTGAGAGGATGTATATAATGCATCAGGGCCGGGAGATCAGTGCCTCAATGCTCCCTGCGGAGATCAGGGACGCTGCAGTCTCGGGGCAGGGTCCGGATGAAAGCGGTGCCAGGATGCAGGAGGCCATGCCCCACGACTTCAAACAGGCCAGGTCTCTGTTTGAAGCCAGGTTCCTGGACCAGAAACTGAAAGAACATGACGGCAACGTGTCCAGGCTGGCCGAGGCCATAGGCCTGGAGAGAAGCTATCTTTACCGCAAGCTCAAAAACTACAATATCAGTACGGACTGAAAGCTGCCGTCAAAAATATCCCGGAATCTCCTCCGGAGTCTCCAGAATATAATGTGCCCCGGCCTTTAACAGTTCATCTTTGCCCCGGAAGCCCCAGGCCGCCCCAAGAGCAGTCATTCCGGCGCTGTTGGCTGTAAACATATCCACGTTGGAGTCCCCCAGAAAATAAACCTGGTCCGGTTGCAGGCCCATTCTGGCAGCCACTTCCAGGGCCGGTTCAGGGTCAGGCTTGACAGCACCATTGGGCAGGGCTCCCTGCACCACCTGAAAATACCCGTCCGGAAAAAAGTGGCCCACAGTATGCAGAGTGGCCTCATGGGGCTTGTTGGACAAAACAGCCATGGGCACCCCTTTGCGGTCCAGATCCTCAAGGGCATGAAGCACCCCTGGATACGGGGCGGTCTTATTGGCCCAACGCCTGGAATACTCCTCACGGGCCGCCTGAATGCATTCATTTATAACCACCTGGTCCTGGACATCCCCGGGTACAGCCCGCCTGATAAGCATGGTCAGCCCGTCGCCAACGAAATTGCGGTAGGCATCCACAGGGTGAGTGGTCCATCCCCTGCTCTTGAGAACACTGTTCACGGTATCCGCCAGATCCTGCAGGGTATTTAGAAGAGTACCGTCCAGATCAAAAATTATCCCCCTATTGTTCATTTTACTCCTTTTTTTTTGCAAAGATTCACGGTAAATTGACTTTGTCCTGCCGGTCATGTTTCTTATATCAAAAAGGATACCGCCCTGGCAAACTTATATGCGGCACTTAAAGAATAGTCCAGACTGCCTGCGCTCGGTCGTTTCCGGCAGCAGAGCGTGGTTCTTGAGAGTTTGCATTATCTGCATGTCAAAGCCTGTTGCACCAATAATAAGGAGATTGATATGGGAGAAGCCCAACCTGTTCAGCCCATGACTGCTGCAGAATACCTGGAGTGGGAACCGGCCCAGCTGGAAAAGTATCAGTACATCCATGGGGAGATTTTTGCCATGGGCGGAGCCTCTAGACGGCATGTAACAGTAGCCGGGAACCTGTTCGCAGAACTTGACCGTTCTCTGGAAGGCTCGCCCTGCTGGGTATACATGGCGGACATGAAGCTGGAAATAAAACAAGCAGAAATTTACTTTTATCCAGATGTGCTGGTGACCTGTGATCCAGAGGACCACAAAGCAGAACTGTTCATGCGCTACCCTGTGATGATGGCCGAGGTTCTGTCCGAATCCACCGCAGCTTTTGAACGGGGAGACAAAGCGGCTTACTACCGAAACATGCCCTCACTGCAAGAATTCGTGCTCATGGACCCGGAACGCAGGCGCATCGAACTCTACCGCCGCACCCAGCAGAACACCTGGGAGTTGTTGGATATCCCCCCGGAACAACCCCTGCCCCTGCACAGCCTGGAGCTGGAAATCCCCTGGCACCGCATATTCCGCAATTTGGATTAGCACTACTAACGCTGGCCATGCCCGCAACCCAAGATAAAGAAGTGCTCTTATCCCACTTGGTACAGTCCCGCACTTATTTTTCTGATGAACAAGATACCACTACAGCGAAACTTATAAAATATTATACCTTCCTCTTGTTTAACGGGACAGGCAGGGTTTCAGGAGTAAGTCATCAGGCTTTTTCCGCGACCTTGCACGGAAAAAGTGGCCCCTCCGGGGCATCATTCCTTTATTGTTCCCACGCTCTGCGTGGGAACATCTTCCGGACGCTCCGCGTCCACCAATGACCGCAGAGCGGTCCAGATACGCTCCCACGCAGAGCGTGGGAGCGATAAGAGGGAGTAAGGGCGTATGGGAGTATGGGAGTCAAAATATCTTTACACCCACACATGGATACCCCCATACACCTATACTTTCTTCCTAAGGGAGGGGAGTTTACGCCGTGCGCGTGATCCTATCTAGAGGGGCAGGATTATAGAAAAAGTTACCAACATGTTGGTTTGAAATTTGTACTAAGCGCCTAATAACACTTCAGTTAACCTGCGTAAGCATTCAGGGGATTCTCAAAGGCGATAAACAACAGCAGCCTGCCGGCCGCTGGGCTTTTCCCGACGATGTGAGAAAAACAAATCCTCCCGGCACCTGGTGCACATATCCAGGGAAAAGACATCTGAGGGGAGCAGGCCTGCACTGACAAGCTGGTCCCGGGTCAGGGACCACAGGTCCATGGTCTTTTGCTCCGGCTGATAATATTCTGTAAACTCCCGGCTCCAATGCTCCTCAAAGTAATGAAACTCCGCGCAGCATGGCCCCAGGGAGGGGCCGCGGACTGCCAGGAGTTCCGTCGGATTAAGGTTGTAGTGTTTGCAGAACTCTTTTGTTGCTCTTTCCGGAAAGCCTGCCCGGTTTCCCCGCCAGCCGCAGTGAAGAGCGAGTACAAAATCTCCGGACTTGTGAGCAATCATGATGGGCTGACAATCCGCCGTCTTAATCACCGCACCTGCTCTAACTGACGACAGAGCTATGCCGTCTCCTTCCAGTGATGATCCGGCCAGGCAATCTTCCTGCGGGTCGAAATGCACCCTGGTGCCGTGCACCTGCTTTAGATCCACCCAGCTGTCCAGCCCTAAATCCTCTTTCAGAGCCCTTCGGTTAGTCGCAGCGTTTTCAGGCTCATCCCCAACATCCAGAGAAATGTTGCCCTGAGCAAAGCTGCCCGAACTGACTCCGCCCATCCTGGTCCCGAACACACAGAACACTTTAGCCAGACCAGGAAAAACAAACCTTATATACTGTGGGCTCTTCACGATTTTTACTCCAACAGAAGGGTTTCAGCTATCACCACAGAGGACCCCTGAATGGTGACCTCCTGATGGTGTATAACAGAAATGTTCAAGGCCATATCCACTGCTACCGGAATCCATCCGGATTGTTTTTTTGCCATCGCCAGCCATCAGCGCACATCTGTTTCAGCCCCCTTTGGGCACGCCAGCCAAGTTCCTTTTCGGCCAGACCTGGTTCGGCATAGCAAACCGCAACATCTCCGGGGCGACGGCCAACAATCTCATAAGGAATTGCAACTTGAGTGGTTTCTTCAAAGGCGGT
Organism: Desulfonatronospira sp.; assembly: GCA_003563255.1. GTDB lineage: Bacteria > Desulfobacterota > Desulfovibrionia > Desulfovibrionales > Desulfonatronovibrionaceae > Desulfonatronospira. Next base: position 15,473 of record PWSL01000215.1, read on the forward strand.
TATCACCTGAAGTACGCTGTATCCGACTCCTGTGCCGAGATTATAAACGGCCAGACCAGGGCCGGTCTTTAGTTTTTCCATTGCTCTGATATGTCCAATGGCCAGGTCGACCACATGAATATAATCTCTGACTCCGGTTCCGTCGATGGTGGGATAGTCTCCGCCAAACACCAGCAGTTTGTCCAGTTTTCCAATGCCGACCTGAGTGATATATGGAAACAGGTTATTGGGGACATCATTGGGGTCTTCCCCGATTTCACCGCCCTCATGAGCACCTACGGGATTAAAGTAACGCAGCAGGACAATATTCCACCTTGAATCAGAAACATGCAAATCTTTAAGAATATCTTCGATCACCAGTTTTGTACGCCCATAGGGATTGGTGGTTTTCAAGGGAGCATCCTCCCTGATGGGCACGGCTTCAGGATCACCATACACAGTAGCTGAAGAACTGAACACGAAATTCCTGATCCCGTGGCGGCACATGGCATTACACAGGTTCAGGGTTCCGGTGATGTTGTTATGGTAATATCGCAGGGGCGCTTGCACTGATTCGCTTACCGCTTTAAGTCCGGCAAAATGGATCACAGCATCGAACCGCCTTTGGGAAAACAGAGCATCGAGTGGCTCAATATTCAGCAAGTCAAGTTTATGAAATTCGATTGACCCGCCTGTTATTCTTTCAACCCGACGCAGCGATTCCTCTTTGCTGTTGTCAAGATTGTCAACTACTACGACCTGGTATCCGCTATTGATCAGTTCAAGACAGGTATGGCTGCCGATGTACCCTGCTCCGCCGGTGACAAGTATGTGCATAGAAATTGACCTCTCAGTGGTTGAAAATAATCAGCGCATTCCATGGAAAGGTAACCATTCAGGGGACTCCGGATACCGGACTGGGGACTGCAATCACCATCGAGGACCCCTTGAATGGTTCCATAGAAAGTATCTGTACAGCGCTTTGCATATTGCATGCATAGTTTCCAGCCTGGAAGTGGGCTGGATCTCTCCGCACTTGTATCTGTTTAGCGCTTTTAAGGAAAGCAGGCACCCCCGCACTAATTTTTAGCTGATGCGAAGATCATTATTGAAAAATAAGTGCCGGGAGAGCCAGTCCCCGTGCCACATGCAAAGCGCTAAACAGATACCCGCACTTACTTTTCATATATTCTGAAGCGTTTCTGTAATAAAAATTTTGCGGGGTGCCTGTCCCTTATGTTGCGAGTTTTTATATATAACAGGTTGATATGCATGTAAATACGCAGGATTTGGCGTGTTCTTCGCATCTTCATTGATATCAGGTGGATATGAAGACATGCAACATAATTATTTTGGGCTGGCAACATAATTTTTGGCCTTGGAATATAGTATTACTCGTTTGGGCTCAGCCTGCATATGGGCCTTACAGCCTGTCCAGCCAGTCCAGAGTCTCCTGCTCTTTCTCCCAGTCTAGAAACTCATCCAGTTTGGGGTCATGGGTCTGGTTCTGGGTGTAGTCAATGAACTTCTGCTGCAGATCTCGTTTGCGATTCAGGCTCAGCTTGAGATGGACGTAACCATTCAGGGTGTGCCCCAATCGGCCTGGGGACAGTCCCGGCTACACCTTTTCTGCACAAATACAAAAATTATGGACGCTAAGTTTTGTGAACCTGCACAGTTACTACTTAGCGGGGACAGTCCCCAGGCCTGATGCCAGTAGCCACCACCGAGCCCCCTATGAATGGTTACAGATGGACCATGGTGGATTGCAGGTTTTCATGGCCCAGGTGGTTTTTGATGTCGGTCGGGGCTGAAGCCAGTCCCGAGCATGTTGATGGCACATGAATGCCTGATGCAATGCACCGGATTCAATCCTTGACGCACCTGCAAAAAGTCAGATATTAACTGGTAGTGATAAATATGGACCATCTAACTCTTTGATTTTAATGACTACTGACTACTGGCCACTGACTACTGCGACTGGAAATAAGACTTTTTGCAGTCGCATCATCCTTGGATAGTAAGTTCTCAATAGTTCTAAGCAGGGGTCAAAACGGGTACAGTTTATGAGCAAAGTTGTTAACTTCTCAATAACTCCGGGCGTATCTGTTTTGCGCTTTTAAGGAAACCAGGGGACAGGCAACTCCGGGACCCACTTGAGCATCAATTTGTGCTCAAAATGACTCATTTTCTGGGACAAGTGGGTCCCGGAAGAGCCAGTCCCCATGCCACATCCAAATCGCTAAACAGATACCTCCGGGCAGTATTCCTGGATACCGGCTTCCGCCGTTATGACATCACAATACAACGACTTGTTTTCATTCGTCATTTCGGCGAAAGCCGGAATCCAGGTATTTTCTTAGTGTAAGATCGCCCGGAGTTATTGAGAAGTTACCGCAAGCGTGTCTGCTAGACAATATTATATAGGCATTAAAAACCAACAATACCGGGAGATGAAAAATGCGAAAAGTTCTTTCATTGATTCTAATATTGCCGATCTCATGCATTCTACTTGTAGCATCTGAAGCAAAAGGACAGACGGCAATAAACTGGAAAGAGGCTTTTGTTACGGTTGAAAGCAACATGCAGGCGATTGAAGGGCATGAAGGGCATTTTATCGGTATCATGCACCAACGGGGATTTGCTTTTTACGAGGACGGGGAAACGGCAACTGTCAAGGTTTGGCTGACCTTTGAGCGTTCCGGCCCAGAAACGAAGTATAGTGGTTATGCAGTCTACAATTTCCTTGATGACACCACAAAAGTAGTTCGCCTGAAAGGTTCTGGTGACCCAAGAGGAAAACAGACTGGAGAATTTGTATTTAAAGGCGGTACAGGTCGTTTTGAAGGCATTGACGGTGGTGGTGCTTTTCAAGGGCAAGGTTTTCCACCCCATGGAGATATACATGTGGATGTTAACGGTACCTATTCTCTTCCTTAGTTAGTGGCTTACTCCTGAAACCCTGTTGTCATAAAATACAAGAAAAATTTGAGCCATGACGGGGGTTCAGCACTTGGCACTGGGATTGTTTCATTTTTGGACACTAAGCTCAGGTGCTCCCCCCGCCGCGCAAGCGGCTGATGCCTTTTCCTTGTGGGTCCTGCCCCGTGAAACAACGCTGAAAGCGTTCCTGCGGAGCAGGGTTTCACTGGGGTCTTATTCCCGCAAGGAAAAAACATGCTTCTTAAATCTCTTTCATCTGTGTCAATCTGCTTGCCCGGTGAAATAGACGAAGTCTCAGCGCAGTTTATCCCGTGAAACAGTCCCTTGGGACTCCCCAAAGGGGGTTTCACTGGGACGGATTTCACTGGGTGTGATCTGCCTGCCCCGTAAAA
>PWSL01000432.1 GCA_003563255.1 Desulfonatronospira sp.
ATATTTTTCTTATGACTCATGGCCACCTGGGCAAAAGGCAGCATATTGTCGATGTGGTTCAGAAAATCAAAGCAGCGGATAACATCGTAGTCTTCGCAGATCATCTCCCCGGTAAGGCGCATGATATTCTTGGGCTGGGGCTTGTATCCCAGAACGTTGGTGGAGCGGATCAATATCTGCTTCAGGGAATCCGGTGCGAAATGGTTCCACTCCCTGGCCTCGCTGAAAGGGTAGGTCATGTTGGCCATCATGGCCACGTGAAAGTGCGCCCCGCCGCCGTTTTCCAGAGAAAAGAACCCGCATTTGTCCAGGTAGGGTCCGATGAGCCTGTCCTCGGCCAGGCGGAACCTGTTGCCGGAGTTGGACTGGGTGATATCCCTGGTGGTGGTGTCGGTGAAATGTACATGATCACTGTCCCGGATATAATCCAGGACAGCATCACGGTCTCCCCTGGGATAGGGATACTTGTAGTCGTCGTGTTTGAGAGAGGGCAGCACCGGCTCTATGCGGCCAAGTCTCTTGTCATGCACGCCCCGATACTCCCCCAGTTCCACGTGAGGGTTGTATCCCCTGGCGGATATCTCCGCCACCAGCCTGGAAAGTCGCAGGGCTTCGGGCTCCCGGTCACGGTAAACCATGAGTTCCGGGGTCTGGCCCACAAAATTGGTATCGTAGTCCCCGCTTCGAAACTGGGGGTTGGCCATGACCCTGCGATGAAATGGAATGGTGGTCTTGAGCCCCCCCACGATATATTCTTTAAGGGCCCTCTCCATAGTGCCCACAATTTTGTTCCAGGACTTGCCGTATACAATCAGAAGGGCTGCCGCGGAATCGTACTGGGACGGGAAGTGATACCCGGCGGTGATGCAGGAGTCCACGCGCACCCCCTGTCCGCCTGGGGACTGATACCTGGTTATCAGCCCGGCATTAGGAGCGAAATCCTGCTGGGGATCCTCGCAGTTGATACGCACCTGCATGGACTGGTTGTTGGGAACTGTGTCCTTTTCATTGAAGCGCAGCTCTGAGCCGAAGGCCATGGCTATCTGCTCTTCCACCAGGTCCACGCCATAGCGGCATTCGGTGATGCCGTGCTCAACCTGCAGCCGGGTATTGACCTCTATCAGGTAAGGATTACTCTCGCGATCCACCAGAAACTCCACGGTACACAGAGAATGATATCCAACTTCTCTCACCAGCCTGCGGGCGTACTCCTTGAGGTTATCCCTCAGGTTTTCATTCATCATGGGCCAGGGTGATGGAGTAATTTCCACCAGCTTCTGGTGGTTGCGCTGCAGGGTGCAATCACGTTCGTCAAAGGCAAACACATTGCCGTGCCTGTCCGCAGCCACCTGGATCTCGATATGACGCACAGAGGTCAGAAGCTTTTCCACGTACAGGCGGGGATTGCCGAAAGATGCCTGGGCCAGGGCCGAGGCCTTGGCATAGGCCCTTTCCAGCTCTTCTTCCCTGAAGACCTCGTAAATCCCGCGGCCGCCGCCGCCGCCTTCGGCCTTGAGCATCACCGGAAAACCGATCTCATAGGCCATATCCAAAGCCTGTTCCACTGTGACGGCTCCCTCTGATCCAGGCACCACGGGCACGCCCACCCTTTTGGCCAGATCCCGCACCGCCACCTTGTTGCCCAGGATTTCCATGGGCCTGTCTTCGGGCCCGATGAACACAAGCCCGGCCTTGCGGCACTGGGAAGGAAAGGAGAAATCCTCGGAAATAAATCCCCAACCGGGATGGATGGCTATTACCCCCATGGCCTTGGCCTTGGAGATAATCTTTTTCATATCCAGGTAGGCCCTGGAATCTTCTCCCAGCAGAAGCAGTTCCTGTGCTCCGGATGTAAACGGTGCGGTCTTATCCACGTCAGTTGCGGTCATTACCGGAACGGCGTTGAAAACCTCCCTGATGGACCTGGCTATGCGCCTGGCCGGAATGCCCCGGTTGGCCACAAGTATTTTCTGTCCTTCCAGTTCCTTGATTACCTGCTCAAAACTCTTAATCTCCATAACCGTGTTTTCCTTTATTTATCTGTTCAGCGCTTTGCATGTGGCCCTGGGACTGGCTCTCCCGGCACTAATTTTTCAATAATGATCTTCGCATCAGCAAAAAAAATGCGGGGGTGCCTGTCCCCTACGTTCCCAAAAAGCGCTGAGCAGATACTCCTTAAAAATTAGATAGTTATCTGTTGTGGGATGACAATCACGAAAGAAGAGCACCTGTCCGGACATGCTTTATCCGTCCCGAACATTCCAGCATGATGCCTCCGCTTCCATCTATCCCCTGCAGGTAGCCTTCCAGAACCCCATTGTCCTGCTCTACCCTGACCTTTTGATTCAGAAGCCATAAATATGGCTTAACTTCACTAATAAAGTCAATTAATGAATAATTGCACAATGTCTCATCATACCAGAAGTGCCCCCAGTACACAAGTTGTGCCCAGGCTCCTGCAGGGTCTGCGCCGGGCCATTGCCTGGAGAGATCTGAGGCCTGCATACTCCTGTCCCGGCGCATTTCTGCGTCCTTTGGTGCTGATTTAAGGTTTATACCGATGCCGGCCAGCAATCCGCCTTTTTTTTCTTCAATGAGAATACCACCTGCCTTGCCTGAATCTACTACCAGGTCGTTGGGCCATTTGATAAAGGCCTGGATGCCCCGGCAGGCCAGGGCGCGCTGGAAGCAAAAACCCAGAACGATGCTTAAAAGACTGTTGAACCTTTCAGGTGCAGGGGCGGGAAGATGCAGGGCGGCATAGATATTGCCCGGCGGGGAGGACCAGTTTCTACGCATCCGCCCTCTTCCACGGGTCTGCTGCAGGCAGATCACCGAATCTCCGGGCAACAAGCGCTTGTCTGTAATCAGATCCCATGCCGTATCCAGGCTGGATGTGCATTCCTGCAATTCAATAACCTTGAAATCTCTCCAGGAGCGCTTGAACACGCGCGGGAAATCCTTTACCCTGGCACAGGTCTCAGAAAATTGAGGCGGAAGAAGGCTTGTTAAATTATGGATCTGCATCTATCTGGTTTTGTACATGGGCGTTATCACTACAGCGAAACTTATTTATTGACTCCCGGGGACCGGCTCTCCCGGCACTTATTTTTCTAATTTATTTCGCTTCGAGATTGACTAACGAACATCTTTGGATTAGAGATACAAGACATAATCGGCCAATGGTTGAATTTCCAGATTATTGGGGGATAACATGCGAGCACTTGTAGTCGAAGACGATATCACCAGCAGAATGATTCTGGTTAAAATCCTTTCCCGGCACAGCGAATGTGACACGGCTGAAAACGGCCACGAGGCGGTGGATATATTCACTCAGGCCCTCAGGGCATACCGGCCCTACGACATGATATTCATGGATATAATGATGCCTGTTATGGACGGGCAGAGTGCCCTGAAAAAAATCAGGGAAGTTGAAGCCGAGCAGAAGGTTCCGGCTGGCCAGGAAGTGAAGGCTGTAATGACCACGGCCCTGTCCGATACCAAGAATGTCACCACAGCATTCTTTCAGGGACATGCCGATGCCTACCTCTCAAAGCCCATATCAAAGGAAAAGGTCGAAAACGCCCTGCAGGAAATTGGGATGCTGGAAAAATAAAGCTCAAGGGATTAACTCGGAAGGGCTTCACCCTGCCGGGTTCTCCTCTTCCAGGGATTCCAGTATGCCCAGGGGACGAATGACTTTATCCCTTACCTCTTTTTCAGCCTCTAACGCTCCCTTATCCAGGCAGTCCTGGTAAATTTCCGACAGCTTCATGGCCATCTTGAGGCCCCGTTTATAGCCTGCCTGCCTGGCTTCTTCTATAGCTTTCCAGTCGAATGTGTGCATGAAATCCTGTACAGCTGGTACAATCTCGGGGTATATGACCCGGGACATGGGTCTTGTCAGGGCCGCGTAAAATCCCAGGGAGGAACTTTTGCCTGCACCGACTATGTGTCCCAGTAAGCCCCCTGGATGGGTGTCCGCCAGCAGATCTCTCACTGCCCGGGCAAAGAATTCAACCAGGGTTCCTGCCTGCTCCGAGACAATACGCTGCCACAAATCCCCGGGAAAGGCATCCACCAGGGACTCTCCGATTTCATGGTAAACCCAGGTTTCCAGTTCGAAATTTACTACCCGCATAAATCCCTCTTTTTGAAGCGAGGGTTGTTTGCGCACCCTGTGCAGGTTCAGACCATGGCAATCAAAAGCAAAGGCCAGGGCCATGGAAGAAGATGTCCGAAGCTCCATTATTTCGTCCCATAAAAGGGTAGCCATAGCCCTGCGTCTGCCGACTATCTCGCTCCCCTGGCGCATTAGAGGAACGCTGAAAATATCCCTGGCAAGCTCGGCATCAACTATGCATACATGCATCCCTTCCTGACACCGGCTTTCCACTAAGCGCCCCAGTAAATAACTGGGCTTCATCCCGGTTGCCAGACCTGCACCGTAATACAGGTCTGTGCCTCCAAGCCGGGCGTTTACATCTGAGGCCTCCATGCTGTCCAGACTGTGCCCGTTTATTTCCAGGGCTCTGGCAGTCCTGCCTTCCAGCTCCTGCCACATGTTTTCACGATTCTCCACCCATTTCAGAAGCTCGTCCCGGGGCGGCTCCCTCCAGGGCGGTATATCCATCTCCCACTTGTACAGGTTGCGCATTCGCAACAGCAGCATACACAGGGAAAAGGTCCCGCTGTAGTTGGCATCCGATATATGGCAGTTGAACTGGACCTGATTTTTAATACTTGCAATATCTATCGGCATCTCATCCTGGCTGTTTGCATGTTTATTTATCCTCCCCGAATCCACCCCCACCCGGAGTTCCGATAAGGATTGCATCTCCAGGGGAGAGGCTTTCCCTGAACTTACCGGGCCTGTCATGCCACTGCCCTTTCAACAGTACCCGGTTTTTCCCTGCCATGCCGGGCTTGCCTCCGGCTATGCCGTAAGGCCTGGTGCTTCTCCTTTCAGAGAGCACCGTGACCTCGCAGGGGCTTAGCACCTCCAGATGCCTGTAAAGGCCGTCCCCACCGCAAAAAATCCCTCTGCCTCCAGAACCGGTGCGCAGCCCGCAGGCAAGCACCCGGAAAGGATAAGTATGTTCCAGGGCCTCTACCGGGGTGTTCAGGGTATTGGTCATGTGCGAATGTACCCCGCTTTCTCCGTGATGCCTGCAGGATGCCCCCATTCCGCCGGCCAGGGTCTCGTAATAGGTAAAGGCCCTGCCCGAGCGGGGGTCCACTCCGCCTACGGTCACGTTGTTCATGGTGCCCTGGGAAGCAGCGGGGATCCTTTCCGGGATTGCCCTGGACAGTGCTCCCAGGATAACGTCCACTATGCGCTGGGAAGTCTCCACATTGCCCCCGGCCACCGCCCCCGGGTGCAGCGCATCCAGG
>PWSL01000062.1 GCA_003563255.1 Desulfonatronospira sp.
GATTTTTCTGACTTATGTCATCTGACTTTTGTCCTTTGTGCCTGCAAAATAGACTTTTTGCAGTTGCATCTTTTATATGCTCTGCCTGAAGCGCATGGATTGCTTCAAAGTTTCCTTGTCCATAAACTTGAGATCCGCCCCCAGGGGAATACCTTGAGCCAGGCGGGTCACCCGCACATGGGGGTACTCCTTATCCACCATGTTTTTAATGAAAGATCCGGTTGTTTCCGCCTCCAGGGTGGTACCCAGTGCCAGGATGACTTCGGCTGTCTGACCGCTCTGCAGGTTCCGGCGCAGCTTTTCCAGTTCCAGGGCATCGGGGCGAATCCCGTCCAGCGGGGACAAAAGCCCCCCCAACACCAGGTAGCGTCCCTTGAAAAAACCCGACTCCTCCATAACAAGCAGGCTGTCCCATTCAGAGACCAGGCACAGCTTGTCCTGCTCCCGCATGGCATCTGAGCAGATGGAGCATGGATCCAAATCAGCCAGGGCAGAACACTGAGAGCAGATACAGAGGTGATCCCTCAATTCCACTATACTGCGGCCAAGCCCCCGGGTCTTGTCCTCCGGCCACTTGAGAAGTGTCATGGCCATACGCAGTGCACTCTTGGGACCTATTCCCGGCAACCGGGAAAGCTGATCCACCAGGAGCTGCATTGATTTCGGCAACGTTTGCACAAAACGCTCCTAATTTCTGTTGCACGTCATGACTAAAACAGTCCCGGGATCTTTATCCCGCCCGTAATCTGGGACATTTCACCCTGTACCATTTCCCGGGCCCGCTTCAGGGCATCATTGGTAGCCGCCAGAACCAGGTCCTGCAGCATTTCAACATCCTCGGGATCCACCACGTCCTTTTCTATGCGCACTTCCAGAACTTCCTGACCTCCATTGACCCTGACCGTGACCATACCGCCGCCTGCGGATGCCTCCACCTCTCTGGAATTGAGTTCTTCCTGCATCTTGGCCATCTTCTTCTGCATCATCTGGGCCTGTTTAACCAAATCTTGCATCTTCTAACTACTCCTTATGTATTAGTTTTTTTGTTTGTGCTGACTTCCATTATCCAGGCGTCAAACTCGCTCATGATCCTCTGAACACCCGGGTGGCTGCGCACTGTTTCCTGAAGTGACTTACGGGGCTCATCCCGGACAGTATCGACAGTGCCGCCCTCTGGACCGCCGGAAGTCTGCGCCTCATGGTAATTCCCCTCAGCATCGCCTGTAACGGAATCCTCCCGCACTATATCATTATGGTCCTGACTGTTCTCTGTAAAGGTTGCATGACCTTCCATACCCTTTTTTTCAGAGCCCCGGGACTTATTCCGTCCTGCAGGATGTTTATGGGATCTATCCTGCTCAGTAGAAGTCCCCGGGTTATATTGGGACACCGGGATGAGCTCCGGCAGGTAGGCCAGGTTGTAAAGCATAAGCTCCAGGCTCAGCCCCGGTTCATAGCTGCCAAGGATACTCCTGCGTCCATCAAGGACCATCTGCCACCCGGCATGGATTGTGGAAGCGGAGAATCCACCTGCCATCTCCCGCCATTTTTCCACCTCTTCCGCCGGAAGGTCCAGGATTTCTCTGACTTCTGAGCCTGCCTGAGAAAGCAGGAACATATTGCGCCAGCACTGGGCCAGTTCCTGCAGGAAAAAACCCAGGTCCAGCCCCTGCTCAAGCAAATAGTTTACCATCTCATGCAGCCGCATCAGATCCCGGTCCAGGATATCCTGCATCAGGCGCAGAAAAAGCTCCTGGTCCGCCAGCCCCAGTACCCGGCGGACATCTGCGGTCTTCAGACCCTCGTCTCCCAGAGCCAGCACCTGTCCCAGCATGGACATACTGTCCCGGACGCTGCCGGCCCCGCGCCTGGCCAGGAGCTGCACCGCCTCATTTTCATAGGATAATCCTTCGGATTCCAGGACAAACCGCAGGTGTTCAAACAGCCGACTCTGGGGCAGGCGCTTGAATACATAGTGCTGACACCTGCTGATGATGGTGGCCGGGAATTTTTCCGGAGCCGTGGTAGCCATAATAAAGACACAGTGTGCAGGGGGTTCTTCCAGGGTTTTTAACAGGGCGTTGAAAGCTGACCCTGAGAGCATGTGGGCCTCGTCAATAATGACCACCTTGTAGCGCCCGCCCATGGGAGAGTATGCTATGTCCTCGCGCAGCTTGCGCACGTTGTCCACGCCTGTATGCGATGCCGCGTCTATCTCCCAGACATCAGCAGAGGCTCCCCTGGTAACCTGTTCGCAGCTGGAGCACTGGTTGCACGGCTCTGCAGCCGGGCCGTTGCGACAATTTATGGCCTTGGCCAGTATCCTCGCCAGTGTGGTCTTGCCCACCCCCCTGGTACCGCTGAACAGGTAGGCGTGCGAAGGCCTGTCCTGCTCCGCCGCCCGGGACAGGATGCTCTTGATGAATTCCTGTCCCGCCACCTGGGCAAAAGTCTGTGGTCTATACCTGGCTGTAAGTCCTGCCTTGGCCATATCATCTTCCCGGTTCAAAGCCTTTTAGTTGTCAGTCCCGGATCAAATCCAGCCCTTTCCTCGGGCATTGTTTCTCCCTGCACGTCACCCTCCATCGCCCCCTCGCTCTTCTTCCACACCATGCCCCATGCCCTCTTCCCTCTTCCCTCTTCCTCCATGCCCCATGCCCCATGCCCCATGCCCTATGCCCTATGCCTATATCTCATAATCATAAAGCCATTCGGCGTATTTCATGTTTTCCCCGCGTACTATCTTGAAGTATTCGCTCTGGAAAAGGAGTGTATTGGGGCCTGCCTTGCCCTGGCCAATGGTTCTGCGGTCCACTTCCCGGATGGGAGTCACCTCTGCGGCAGTGCCGCAGAAAAAGGCCTCATCCGCCATATAAAGCTCATCCCGGGTGAATCGCTGTTCCGTGACATCGTAACCCATGTCCCTGGCCATGGTAATTAAGGAATCCCGGGTGATACCCCCCAGGATTGCTCCCAGGGGGGGAGTCTTAAGCTTGCCCTGCTTCACCAGGAAAATATTTTCCCCGGTGGCCTCGGCTACATATCCGTCCACGTCAAGCATCAGGGCCTCGTCATAGCCGTCTGCCTTGGCCTCCCTTTTGGCCAGAACCGAATTGACGTAATTTCCCGCCACCTTGGCTTTGGTCATCATAACATTTACGTGATGCCGGGTAAAACTGGACGTCCTGACCCGGATACCGCTTTGCAGAGCGTCCTCTCCCAGGTAAGTCCCCCAGGGCCAGGTAGCCACGATAAGCCGGATGGAATTTTCCCCTGGATGGACTCCCATGGCGCCATCACCAATGAAGGCCAGGGGCCTGATATATCCCTGGTCCATCTTGTTGGCCTTCAGAGTGTCCACTATGGCCTGGCAGATCTCCTCTTCTGTATAAGGTATCTCCATCTCCACTGTCCTGGCGGAATTGAACAGACGCTCCACATGTTCCTCCAGCCGGAAAATGGCTGAAGTGTTGTCCTTACATTTGTAGCTCCTTATGCCCTCAAAAACCCCCACCCCGTAATGCAGGGTATGCGTCAGCACATGTACACTGGCCTCCTCCCAGGGTACCAGTTTACCGTCAAACCAGATAAACTCCGATTTCTGAATCATATCTCCCCCTTGATGTATCTATTTTGCGCTTTGTATCTGTTCAGCGCTTTACATGTGGCACGGCCTGCCAGTCAGGAGTAAACTTGCACAACAAAAAATTGCGAGGGACAGTCCCCAGTTACGCCTATACTCCCAAACACCCACACCCCCCATACTCACTTATGGCTTGCCCGAAAAAACAATTTGACCGGGGTCATATCCAGCTTCAGGCTCTTACGAATCTGTTTTTCCAGATACCTGGCATAAGCCGGTTTAATGAGTGCGGGATCGTTCACGAAAAAAACAAATTCCGGGGGGGCGGTCCCTGGCTGAGTCAGGTAATATATTTTTGCCCGGCGTCCCTTGACCAGTGGTGGCTGATGCGCCTGCATCGCATCCCGGACCAGTCGGTTCAACTCCCCGGTGCCCACCCTCACCCTGGACTGCTCCAGAACCTTTTCAGCCAGGGGAATAAGTCCCCCCAGCCCGGCCCGGGTTATGCACGAGGTATATATTACCGGGGCATGGTCGCAAAAAGCCAGCTCCTCTTTAAAATACTTCTTGAGCCTGCCAAGGTCCTTTCCTGGAATCTGGTCCACCTTGTTGACCAATATCACCAGGGGAATCTTTGCACGCTCCAGAAAAGACAGCAGTTTCTTGTCCTGGGCTACCACCCCGGACAGGGCGTCCAGCACCAGCATAGCCACATCCGCCCGCTGACAGCTCCTGATGGCCCGCAGGGAGCTGAACCTTTCCAGATCGTCGCTGATGGTGGTCTTACGCCTTACCCCGGCAGTATCGATGAAAATATATCGCTTGTCGCCCTTTTCCAGAATCACATCCACGCAATCCCTGGTGGTCCCGGCCTGAGAGCTTACCAGCACTCTTTCCTGGCCCAGAAGGGTATTAATCAGCGAGGACTTGCCCACGTTGGGGCGGCCCAGCAAAGAAAGGCGCAGGCCGGCGACCCTGTCACTCAGGTTTTGTTGTTCCGGCAGAGCAGTCTCAATGGTCTCCTGCAGACCAGGCATATTGTACCCGTGGGCCGCTGAAACCATGCTCATTTCAAAACCCAGGGAATAATAATCACCTTCAACCAGGGCTGCCCTTTCTTCACCATCCACCTTGTTCACAACCATGTGTACCGGCCTGTGGCTATGCCTGAGCATGGATGCCAGCTGCTCATCCAGTCCAGTGACACCCGTACTGCCGTCCACCATAAAAAGAACCAGGTCCGCGCTGTGCATTGCTTCCCGGACCTGTTCGTGAATATCTTCTTCCAACTGAACCCCTTCTTCCAGGACCAGGCCTCCGGTATCCACCAGGGTATAATCTTTGCGAAGCCCTTTGACCATCCCGTGCAGACTGTCCCTGGTCACTCCGGGACGGTCGTGGACCATGGCCTTGTTCTGGCGCAGAAGGCGATTGAACAGAGTGGATTTTCCCACATTGGGGCGGCCGACTATCACGACAAAGGGCAGCATATTGACCTTGCAGCGCGGTATGGATCTGTTGAATCAGGAAGTGGCTGGAAGTAGTTGACCATCATTGTAACCATTCAGGGGGCGCCGGATACCGGCCTGGGGACAGTCCCCGCAACCCATTTCCTGCACAAATAAAAAAATTACCGTATCTGTTTAGCGTTTTTTAGAAAAGCAGGGGACAGGCACCCCCGCACTAATTTTTCGTAACCATTCAGGGGGCACTCAGTTGTAGTTCCTGGCACAAGGTCTGGGGACTGTCCCCGCTAAGTACTATCTTTGAAGGTTCACACAACTTA
>PWSL01000217.1 GCA_003563255.1 Desulfonatronospira sp.
GAAAGGCTTTTTCAGGAACTTATAGAGGTCATAAACGGCAAAAGGACCAAGGCCGAAGCCCTGGGGCACAGGGAATTCGGAATGTACAAGCTGCACAGCACTTTCTAAGCGGGCTTTGCCCGCAACTCAATAAAGAAAAGAGCTTTTTTGACAGGATTAAGAGATTGATGAAGAGAAAATCATTTTTCAGCTTAAATGTATCTGTTTAGCGCGTTGGATGTGGCATGGCTTCCTGCCCGGAGGCATACAGCCCGGAGGGGGACTGGCTCTCCCCGCACTTATTTTTCAGTAATGATCATCACATCAGACAAAAAAGTGCGGGGGTGCCTGTCCCCAATTGAGGCAGGTATAATATTTTATAAGTTTCGCTGTAGTGATAAATTAAAAATTTATTTATTTTATCAGTGTTACGAGAAAGACTTTTTGCAGTCGCATCTTTTCTGGGTTTATTCCAAACCGGTTCAAGGCCTTGTGGCTGGATACTCAGCCGCTATAGCCAGGCAGAAACTCTCCTGCCCTGTACTCCGACCAGTAGATGTTTTCTCTGCCTGGAAGGTGAAAGCCCACATGCCCGCCGTATTCGGGGATTTCCAAAAAAAGACATGGATTTTTCGATGCCTGTTCCAGGGGAAAACAGGAAGGAGTCAGAAAGGGATCGTCCCTGGCCTGGACCAGGAGGCTTGGAACGCGAATGTTTTTCAAAAACTGCAGGCAGGACGCTTTGGCATAGTAATCTTCAGCGTTCCGGAACCCGTTCAGGGGTGCTGTGTAACGGTTGTCGAAATGGTGAAAGGTACGTATCCTGTTGAGACCCCTTGCATCATAAATCCTGGGGAACATCTCCGCCTTCAGACGTATCTTCGCCTTGAGACTGCGCATGAAATACATGACATAAATGCGGCTTATGGTTGAGTCCAACCTGGCAGATGATGCGGATAAATCACAGGGTACGGAAAAGGCGGCTGCTGCCCGGACCTGGGAAGGGACCTGCCCGGGATCCTCACCCAGATACTTGAGCAGCTGATTGCCTCCCATGCTGAAGCCCACAAGGAAAATATTTGCATATTTCTGCCTGATTACATGGCGGATTACCGTGTCCAGGTCATCAGTCACGCCACTGTGATACAGGCGGGGCAGACGGTTGGGAGTGCCTGAGCAGCCCCGGAAATTCATGCACACCGCGTCCATTCCCAGCCGTATTAGACCCCTGGCCATGCCCAGGGGATATTTTTTGCGCGAGTTTCCTTCCAGGCCATGACTTATGACCACGGCCGTCCTTTTATCTGAGCGCAGGCTCAGATGCCAGTCAATATCCAGAAAGTCCCCATCCGGAGTGTCTATTCGTTCCCGGACAGGATCAGTGTCCGGCACAGGGCGAAACAGGGCGGGATATACAGTGTGTATATGGCCGTATTTTAACAGGTGGACCGGAGTGTAGCCGGGGTTTGGCAAAACTGGCATTGTTTTATGGATAAGGTAGAGTTCAGGTCAAATTGTTTGTGATAATTTGTCGCAACGTCTGATATTTTATTGCAAATGATAAATTTTGACCCGGGCAGCGGCATGAGCCGTCCTCTGGACAATATTAATCAGTAATACTCCCTGTTCATGGGATCAATGACAGAAAGAACTCTTTTTTTCAGGCGATGCGAGAAAATTTTTCTGTCCACCATAGACTGTAGTCGATTATCTATCCGCTCCAGAGGAGCCCGGCCCAGAAAGTTTAATATAGCTGTAATCCACTGCCGGGTACTGTTGTTGGAGACGGTGTTTTCAAGATCCGAAAAAAGCAGTTCCAGAAGGTCCTGATTGCTTTCATGGCCATGAAAATGTCTGAGGGTTTCAGCCTTGAATCCGGCTTGCTCCAGAGTCTCTGGAGGCCCTAGTTCCTTTAAGAAAGCAAGAAGTACATCCCTGGCCTTTTCATTGCCAAGGATTGTGAGTGAGCCAAGGGTGTTGACAGCCTCTTGCCTTTTTGACCCGCTGGAAGAGTACAGGTCCTGGAGATAAGGCTCTACAGGCAGATTCTTAAAGTCTATCTTCTGCATATCCAGGTCATTCTCTTTTTCCCCAAAATAACCAAAATCTATCATTTCAATGTATTCGGCAGGGCTGAAATCCGAACAGGCCCTGCAGTTGAAATCAAAGCTCTTTTTTTGGATCAGGTAGTGACAGTTACTAAAATCGAATTGCATGATTTCTTCAATGTAGGGCTCAAATTCAGGATCCAGAAGACAGATGCCCTTAGAGGTCGGGCCTTCACTGTCAGGGAGACAATACTCACAGTCTGTGCATTCAAAATTGTTGTTCATGATCTGTTCCTTCTATTGTGTCTGATCCCGCCATCAGTGAGGGATATTTCCCGGGCAGTGAGAAGCCGGCGTCGTGGCGGGGCTGCATCTCACCTGGTCCCAGGACGATAATACAGGACAGCATCCAAGGAAACCCTGGAGATGATATTTTTGTAGATAAAAATTGACATTCCAGCGCCGGCTGTCATTTTTGAAGGATGTATACGTATCAGAGTAACCATTCAGAGGGTCCTCGGTTGTGGCTAATGGCACAAGGCCAGGGAACTGTCCCCCGCTAAGTAATGATTATGCAGCTTCACAAAATTTCGTGTCTGTAATTTTTGTATTTGTGCAGGAACAGTGTCGAGGGGGACTGTCCCCCTTGGCCGGCACCTGCCCCCCTGAATGGTTACGCATCAGCTTAGCGCTTTGCATGTAGCACGGGGACTGGTTCTTCCAGGACCTACCTGACCCAAAAAATGAGTCGTTTAGAGCACAAAATCATGCTCAAGTGGGTCCCGGAGTGCCTGTCCCCTGCTTTCCTCAAAAAGGGCTAAACTGTTACAAAAAATGCATCTTGCCAGAAACTATTGAGAAGTTATTCGTTAACGACCAACATGTTTGTCTGAAATTTGTACTAAGCGCTTCCTGTCAGTACCGGACGAAGCAGCAATGGAGAGATTTACAACAGCCTGCTCAGATTCATTCTTTCTGCTTGACTTGCGCTGAAAGTATGTGTTTTAAATATTCATTGGTTGTTGTAAAGTTCGTCTTTTTTTGGCCTTTGGATTTCAAGGTTGTTTTCAGGAGAGAACCATGCAAGTGCACATTGATAAAGGAAAGCCGGCAGACTTTGACTCCAAGCAGGCCATTGTAAGGCTGATTGACGGCACCACCATCAATGGCTGGGTCAATCTCAAATACTGCACCCGTATAGCTGACCTGTTGAACAAATATGATGACCAGTTTATTGTTCTATTTGACTGCTCATTAAGGGATGACCTTGGAAATGTGCTTTTGGTGAACAAGAAGAATATTCTCTGGGTTGCACCGGTTGAGAAATAGAGCAATTAGTCCCTCTTGACAACAGCCGGTGTTGTTGCCTGATAACGTAAACGAAACCTTAAGCGATCAAAGAAATATGGAAGTAAGAACCTGTAGACAAATAATGGCGGATTATGATTCCAAGCAGGCAATTTTAAAGCTCGTCGACGGGACAAGCATCAAGGGCTGGATCAACCTCAAAAGCAGCACACGGCTTTCCGACGTGCTGACTGAATATGACGACCGGTTTATAGTTATTTTCAGGTGTGCGTTGCGTGAAGAGCTTGGGAATGTCCTTTTTGTTAACAAAGAACATATCCTCTGGGTCGCCCCGGTTGATAATAATATAAAAGATTTACGCTGACCCTGAAGATAGAGGTTGCGCAACAACTAACGCGGGCTGTGCCCGCAACCCAAGATAAACAGGTGCTCGTATCCCACAATTGGGACAGTCCCACTGCCAAGCTCTAAGCCCCCGCTATGGCTCACATTTTTCTTCTTTTCTGACAGGGTTTCAGCGGTAAGTCTAAAGCGGACTACCCCCGAACCCCAGTTATCTGTTTGTTATGGTTATCAGCAAAACCAGATAACTGATAATCAGTAACAGATAACAAGTTTTTTTGTGACAGGATTTGATGAGCAAGCCGACTACACCCTCTCCCACTCAAACCCCACCACATTACGTTCCTGATGAGAAAACTCCACGCCTATCAGATACACTTCCTGTCCTGCATACTTTTCAGCGTAGCCTCTGGCCTTGATCTGCTCAAGGGGTCTGCCTTCACCTGCAAGCTCAACAACTTCAAACTCCAAGATGTAAACCCGGCCCTGAAAGCCTACAGCCAGGTCCAGGCGTCCCTTGCTGGTGGGCTCTTCAGGCCGTACATCCAGACCCAGGGCGGCGAAATAGCAATAGACCACAGAAGCATAATATCCTTCGTACTTAGACAATTGATTCCTGCGGTACCAGTCTGCTGGAATGGAAGCGAAAAAGGCATGAAATATGGCTTTCAGGCTGTCTAAATCATTGGCCAGCAAGGCATCATAGGCTGCAAACTTGGCATTCTCAGACTCAGCCATAGTTCCGGTGAGATAAGTAAGAAGTGAATCAGTCAAACTCCGGCGGACTTCAAGGTTGGGGTATCCCAGAAAAAATCTTCTGCCCCCGGCTATCTGCTGTGCAGACTTAATTGTCAGGTAGCCGGTTTGAAAAAGCAGGGTCTCAACCTCAATACGCTCCATATCAAAACTGCCTAGAAGTTTTTCACTGGCTTGCAAAGACTCAAGAGATGGTATTACATACTTCCTGGAATGCAGCATCTTAATCAAAAAACTTGGCGTGCCGGTCTCAAACCAGTAGTTGGAAAACTCTTTTGATTTAAGATACAGCAGAATATCAAATGGATTGTAGACCTCCTTGCCCAGCCAGTTGTAGCCATTGTACCATTGCCTGACCTCTTCCAGATCCACTCCCTCAAGAAGGTCCGCAAAAACACTTTCCAGCTCAGCTTGAGTGTAGCCGCAAATGTCTGAAAATTTATGGTCCACGGTTATGTCTTCCAAGTTGTTCAACCCGCTGAACAATGACACCTTGCTGAATTTGGACACCCCGGTTATAAATACAAACTTGATGTAAAGGTCAGCATCCTTGATTACAGAATAATAGTTCTTGAGCTCTTCACGAATGGCTACAGCCGTTTCTGTGTTTTCAATGTTGTCCAGTATGGGCTTGTCATACTCATCCACCAGGATGACCACTTTACGGCCGGACTTTTCATGCAGACTATGAATTAATTCGGCGAAACGACCCTTTAAGCTTTGTTTTACATACTCAATTCCGTATTCCCGGCTGTGGTCATACAGAATTTCATCAAAGGTGGTCTCAAGCTCATTAATATTTCGAACTACTCCAGACCCAAAACTTACATGCACCACAGGATTAACCCTGCTCCAGTCCCAGCAGTCTTCTAAGTACAACCCCTGAAACAATTCCTGTTTTCCCTCAAAAGCAGCCTTGATAGTGCTCA